>NZ_JANCLM010000129.1:0-322 GCF_024259445.1 Pseudomonas sp. DVZ6 | reverse complement strand
GACTATCGCGCGCTTAGAAGCAAGAGCAAGAGCAAGAAATTCGAAGTTAGTTGTTTTACAGTTAGTTATGTATTGGCTGTTCCGGCCCTTTCGCGGGGCAAGCCCGCTCCTACAGGGATTTATATAACGGCGACTATCGTGTAGGAGCGGGCTTGCCCCGCGATACGGTCGAGAGATCAACTAAGCTTTCAACTAGCGACAGCTGCGCCAGTCCAGGCGCCGCCCGTAACTTCGCGACTTCAGGAGGCCGAACGCAGGTCTTGCGGAGGGAGGTGACGGGCATGGATGCCCGTCAAGCGCTGGGGCCCAGGATGGGCCCTGC
>NZ_JANCLM010000128.1:0-322 GCF_024259445.1 Pseudomonas sp. DVZ6 | reverse complement strand
ACTGACCATCACGGCGGCACTGGACAACCACGAGGGCGGCCTGATCGATGCCGGTGAAAAGCTGGTCATCAGCGCTGGCACCCTCGACAACCACGGCGGTCGCGTGGCCACCCGTCAGGACCTCGGCCTGACCGCCGCGAGCCTGAACAACAACGACGGCAACCTCGCCGCCCAGGGCGCCCTGACCCTCGATCTGCTCGCCGACCTGCTCAACCGCAAGGGCACGCTATTCGCCGGCAAGGACCTGCTGATCCAGCGCGCCGGGCTGGTCGACAACCAGGGGGGCCAGATCGCCAGCCAGGGCCTGCTCAAGGTGCTGGCC
>NZ_JANCLM010000127.1:0-322 GCF_024259445.1 Pseudomonas sp. DVZ6 | reverse complement strand
GTTGACGATCACGGCGGCACTGGACAACCACGAGGGCGGCCTGATCGATGCCGGTGAGAAGCTGGCCATCAGCGCCGGTTCCCTCGACAACCACGGCGGTCGCGTGGCCACCCGCCAGGACCTGGGCCTGAACGCTGCGAGCCTGAACAACAACGACGGCAACCTCGCCGCCCAGGGCGCCCTGACCCTCGACCTGCTCGGCGATTTGCTCAACCGCAAGGGCACGCTGTTCGCCGGCAAGGACCTGCTGATCCAGCGCGCCGGCCTGGTCGACAACCAGGCTGGCCAGATCGCCAGCCAGGGTCTGCTCAAGGTGCTGGCT
>NZ_JANCLM010000126.1:0-328 GCF_024259445.1 Pseudomonas sp. DVZ6 | reverse complement strand
CGTGGCCATGTGCGGGCCGTCGATGCGCGGCTTGGGTGGCGCCTCGGGGCGCCATTCGATGCGCCCGGGCACCAGCAGGGCCTTTTGCGAGTAGCGCGTGCCTTGTTCGGCGCCGGCGGCTTCCTCCTGCAGGCTGGTGAACTGCGCGCCCTCGTGGCGCACGCTGGCCACCCGCCAATGGATGTTGAGGTCTGCGCGGGGGTGTTCGACCAGGTTGAAGCTCAGGCCCGGCTGCAGGCGCACGTCGTCGCCCTCGACCTCGGCGATGCGCGCATCGTGGCGCAGGGCGGTGAGGCGGGTACGGGTGAAGGGGATGCCGACTTCGTCG
>NZ_JANCLM010000125.1:0-328 GCF_024259445.1 Pseudomonas sp. DVZ6 | reverse complement strand
GGTGGCCATGTGCGGGCCGTCGATGCGCGGCTTGGGCGGCGCCTCGGGGCGCCACTCGATGCGCCCGGGCACCAGCAGGGCCTTTTGCATGTAGCGCGTGCCTTGTTCGGCGCCGGCGGCTTCCTCCTGCAGGCTGGTGAACTGCGCGCCCTCGTGGCGCACGCTGGCCACCCGCCAATGGATGTTGAGGTCTGCGCGGGGGTGTTCGACCAGGTCGAAGCTCAGGCCCGGCTGCAGGCGCACGTCGTCGCCCTCGACCTCGGCGATGCGCGCGTCGTGGCGCAGGGCGGTGAGGCGGGTGCGGGTGAAGGGGATGCCGACTTCGTCA
>NZ_JANCLM010000124.1:0-330 GCF_024259445.1 Pseudomonas sp. DVZ6 | reverse complement strand
CACACCGGTGGTGCGCACGCCCAGCGACTGCTTGAGGCTGGCAAGGATGCCGCCGCGGTTGTCGAGGGTATCGGCGGTCACGCTCAGCGCGCCGTCCTGGGCGATCAGCTTGCCGCCCTGGTTGTCGAGCACGCCGTTGGCCTGCACGCTGATCGCGCCCTTGGCCTGCACGGTGCCCTTGGTATTGTTCAGGCTGGCCGCCTGCAGGCCTACGTCGCCCTGCTGGCTGTAGATCAGGCCATCGCCCGTGTTGCTGAGCGCCCCGCTGCTGTTGAGCACGAGCGCGCCATTGGCGGCCAGGGTGCCGCGCTGGCTGTTGTCGATGCTGCC
>NZ_JANCLM010000123.1:0-335 GCF_024259445.1 Pseudomonas sp. DVZ6 | reverse complement strand
GCAGGGCCCATCCTGGGCCCCAGCGCTTGACGGGCATCCATGCCCGTCACCTCCCTCCGCAAGTCCTGCGTTCGGCCTCCTGAAGTCGCGCAAGTTACGGGCGGCGCCTGGGGTGGCGCAGCTGTCGCTAGTTGAAAGTTTAATTAATCTCTCGATCGCATCGCGGGGCAAGCCCGCTCCTACACGACAGTCGCCGTTATATAAATCCCTGTAGGAGCGGGCTTGCCCCGCGAATGGGCCGGAACAGCCAATACATAACTAACTGTAAAACAACTAACTTCGCATTTCTTGCTCTTGCTCTTGCTCTTGCTCTTGCTTCTAAGTGCGCGGTAGCT
>NZ_JANCLM010000122.1:0-364 GCF_024259445.1 Pseudomonas sp. DVZ6 | reverse complement strand
TGCCAACGGCACCTTCACCATCACCGCACCGGACGACGTGTTTGTCGGTGGCCAGCCTTCGATCGTCAACAAGATCGAATCGGTTGTCGGTGGTGACAACTTCGAGAAATTGACTCTCGGTGACAACTCGGTCACCACGACTGTGACCGACGAGCCAGGCACCGGTACTCCTGGCACCGACAACCAGGGCGACAAGGTCACCGTCACCATCGTTGGCAAAGGCGATGTCACCGAAGACCAGCAACCTGCCTTCACCGTCAAGGTCAGCCAGAAACTCGACCACGACCTGACCGTGACCCTGTCGAACGGCGACAAAGTCGTCATTCCAGCCGGTCAGACCGAAGCCGAGTACAAAGCCAAGGCT
>NZ_JANCLM010000121.1:0-371 GCF_024259445.1 Pseudomonas sp. DVZ6 | reverse complement strand
TTTTCGCTCATTGCTGAGCAGAACTCACAAATTTTACCTTAGCCTGAATAACCAGCAGTGAAACTGGCATTCAGTCTATCTATCACATATCCGAATTTTTAAAGAACGATCTGACAAAAGTCAGAAATCAACACTCATTGCCGAATGTTCATTTCTAAGTTCTGATCAAGTAGACACAACAGAAAGTGGTGGAGCCAAGCGGGATCGAACCGCTGACCTCCTGCGTGCAAGGCAGGCGCTCTCCCAGCTGAGCTATGGCCCCGCATATTGGTAGGTCTGGGCAGATTTGAACTGCCGACCTCACCCTTATCAGGGGTGCGCTCTAACCAACTGAGCTACAGACCTATATAGGGTCTTGATCGTCTTCACAT
>NZ_JANCLM010000120.1:0-376 GCF_024259445.1 Pseudomonas sp. DVZ6 | reverse complement strand
CGTGACCTATCGGCCAATCCGCTTTGCCGATACGCAACAGCCGGGCAGCCCGATCGGTGCGGCGATCCCGGACCTGTCGATTTATGTACTGGATGCCGACTTCAACCCGGTGGCCAAGGGCTGCACGGGCGAGCTGCACGTTGGCCATGCCGGCCTGGCCCGCGGTTACCACAACCGTGCCTCGCTGACCGCCGAACGCTTCGTGCCGGATCCGTTCTCCAGCAAAGGCGGGCGCCTGTACCGCACCGGCGACCTGGCCCGTTATCGCGGCCAGGAGGTGATCGAATACGTGGGCCGGATCGACCATCAGGTGAAGATCCGTGGCTTCCGTATCGAACTGGGCGAGATCGAGGCACGCCTGCAAGAGCACGCTGCC
>NZ_JANCLM010000012.1:0-133876 GCF_024259445.1 Pseudomonas sp. DVZ6 | reverse complement strand
AGCGGCACAAGGCCGCTCCTACAGGGATCGAGCACTTGTAGCGGTCATGGAGAAATACCTGTCGCGCAGGGGAAAGGCCGCAGGGCAGGGTGGGTGCTAGGGTGGACCTCAGTCATAGCCATCGACAGGACGACCGCCCCGCATGGAAATCCGCTTGCTCCATGGCGCCGCCATCGCGCCTTACATCGATGATCTCGCGCGCCTGCGTCTGACGCTGTTTCGCGAGTTTCCCTATCTCCTGGACAGCTCCCTGAGCCACCAGGCCGATTACCTGTCCAGCTACGCCGAGTCCGGCCGCAGCCTGGTGGTGCTGGCGCTGGACGGCGACCAGGTGGTGGGCGCCGCCACCGGCTTGCCGCTGGTGGATGTCGATCCCGAGTTGCAGCAACCGTTTCTCGCCCAGGGGCGTGACCCGGCCTCGGTCTACTACTTCGGCGAGTCGGTGTTGCTGCCGGCTTACCGTGGACGGGGGCTCGGCGTACGCTTTTTCATCGAGCGCGAGTCCTATGCGCACAAGCTGGCCGAGTTCGACTGCTGCGCGTTCTGTGCGGTGGAGCGCCCCTCCGGACACCCACGGCGTCCGGCGGACTACAAGCCATTGCAGGGCTTCTGGCGCAACCGCGGCTTTCTGCATGAGCCGTCGCTGCGTACCGCCTACCGTTGGCGGGACCTCGACGAGCAGGCGCAGTCGGCGAAGATCATGTCGTTCTGGCTCAAGGCGCTGCCGGCCTAGCACTCGAGGGCTATGAAACGACGACGGCCCCATCGCGGGTCAAGTCGCATCGGCGCACCGCCGCTCCCACAATTCAGCGTGGGAGCGGCGGTGCGCCGATGCGACTTGCCCCGCGATGGGGCCGTCGCAGCTACAGCGGGAGGCTTACTTCACTTCCACTGCCAGGCTCTCGGCGATCTTGCCCTGCCACAGCGCAGGACCGGTGATGTGCACCGACTCGCCCTTGCTGTCCACCGCGACGGTGACCGGCATGTCCTTCACGTCGAACTCGTAGATCGCTTCCATGCCCAGTTCGGCGAAGGCCAGGACCTTCGACTTGCGGATGGCCTGGGCCACCAGGTAGGCGGCGCCGCCGACGGCCATCAGGTACACGGCCTTGTTGTCCTTGATCGCCTCGATGGCGGTCGGGCCACGCTCGGACTTGCCGATCATGCCCAGCAGGCCGGTCTGTTCGAGGATCTGGCGGGTGAACTTGTCCATGCGGGTGGCGGTGGTCGGACCGGCCGGGCCTACCACTTCGTCACCGACCGGATCGACCGGGCCGACGTAGTAGATGAAGCGGCCCTTGAGGTCGACCGGCAGCTCTTCGCCGCGGTTGAGCATCTCGACCATGCGCTTGTGCGCGGCGTCGCGGCCGGTGAGCATCTTGCCGTTGAGCAGGATGGTCTCGCCCGGCTTCCAGCTGGCGACTTCTTCCGGGGTGATGTCGTCGAGGTTGACGCGACGGGCGCTCGGGCCGGCTTCCCAGACGATTTCCGGGTAGGCGTCCAGCGACGGCGCTTCCAGCTCGGCCGGGCCGGAACCGTCGAGCACGAAGTGGGCGTGACGGGTGGCGGCGCAGTTGGGGATCATGCACACCGGCAGCGACGCGGCGTGGGTCGGATAGTCCATGATCTTGACGTCGAGCACGGTGGTCAGGCCGCCCAGGCCCTGGGCGCCGATGCCCAGCTGGTTGACCTTGTCGAACAGCTCCAGGCGGATTTCCTCGAGGCGGTTCTGCGGGCCACGGGCCTTCAGCTCATGGATGTCGATGGATTCCATCAACACTTCCTTGGCCATGACCGCGGCCTTTTCGGCGGTGCCGCCGATGCCGATGCCGAGCATGCCAGGCGGGCACCAGCCGGCGCCCATGGTCGGGACGGTCTTCAGCACCCAGTCGACGATCGAGTCGGACGGGTTGAGCATGGCCATCTTCGACTTGTTCTCCGAGCCGCCGCCCTTGGCTGCGACATCGACCTCGACCTTGTCGCCAGGGACGATCGAGTAGTGGATCACGGCCGGGGTGTTGTCCTTGGTGTTCTTGCGGGCACCGGCCGGGTCGGCCAGGATCGAGGCGCGCAGGACGTTCTCGGGCAGGTTGTAGGCGCGGCGCACACCTTCGTTGATCATGTCGTCGACGCTCAGGGTGGCGCCGTCCCAGCGTACGTCCATGCCGACGCGGATGAACACGGTGACGATACCGGTGTCCTGGCAGATCGGGCGGTGGCCGGTGGCGCACATGCGCGAGTTGATCAGGATCTGGGCGATCGAGTCACGCGCGGCTGGCGACTCTTCACGCAGGTAGGCTTCGTGCATCGCCTGGATGAAGTCGACGGGGTGGTAGTACGAGATGAATTGCAGGGCGTCGGCGACGCTCTGAATCAGGTCGTCTTGCTTGATCACGGTCATGCAGCGCGCTCCTCTTAAAGACGGGAACATTCGAAAAGGCATTCCGACAATGCACACCTGTATGTCAGGAACGCCTGGCAAGGCGCCGGCTGGTCGGGCCGGCACAAAAAGGCGCGGCAGTATACCGTGCCGCGCCTTCGGAAACACCTGCACGTGGTCTGGACCAAGGTCGGCAGGGAAAGGGCATCCTTTTTGCTGATGACGTGAGCGTTGCAATGCAGTTCAATGAGATCAGCGTAATGTTGACCGGGGCTGCCTTGCGGCCCTTCGCGGGTAAACCCGCTCCCACAGGGCCATGCATTTCCCCTGTGGGAGCGGGTTTACCCGCGAAGGGCCGCAGAGCGGCCCCAATCGCTTGTACTTGGAGATGAACTGACATGCCAGAAGTTTGCGTGGGCGAGCGCCGCTGGGCGGTGCCGGCCGGCAGCAACCTGCTCGATGCGCTCAACGACGCCGGTTGCACCGTGCCCTACAGCTGCCGCGCCGGTAGCTGCCACGCCTGCCTGGTGCGCTGCCTGGAGGGTGTCCCCACCGACGCGAAACCCGAGGCATTGGCGGCGGACAAGCGCGAGCAGGGCTGGCGCCTGGCCTGCCAGTGCGCGGTCGCCAGTGACTTGCGGGTGGCGCTGTTCGACCCCCGAAATGATGGCCTGCCGGCCACGGTGATCGGCCTGGACTGGTTCGCCGATGTGCTGCGCCTGAGGCTGCAACCGGAGCGGCCATTGCGCTACCAGGCCGGGCAACACCTGGTGTTGTGGAGCGGCAGCGTTGCGCGGCCCTATTCGCTGGCGAGCCTGCCGGGCGAGGACGACTTCCTCGAGTTTCACCTGGACTGTCGCCGTCCCGGTGCGTTCTGCGACCAGGCAAGGCAGCTTCGCCTGGGGGATGTGCTGAGGCTCGGTGAACTGCGCGGCGGTGCGTTGCACTATGACCCGGACTGGCAGGCGCGGCCGCTCTGGCTGCTGGCGGCGGGCACCGGGCTGGCACCGTTGTGGGGCATCCTGCGCGAGGCGTTGCGACAGGGGCACCAGGGGGAAATTCGGGTGCTGCACGTGGCACACACCGCTGAGGGGCACTATCTGGCGCAGTCGTTACAGGCGCTGGACGGAGTGACGGTCGAATGGGTGTTGGCGGCGCAGCTGGATGAAGCGCTGGCTGGGTTGAAACTGATGTCGCGTCAGACCATGGCGCTGGTGTGCGGGTCGCCTGGGAGCGTGGAGCGCTTTGCCCGACGGCTGTTCATTGCTGGGGTGCCACGTAGTCAGATATTTGCGGACGTATTTACCGAGCATGTTTGAGGACTGAAAAGCATCGCGGGGCAAGCCCGCTCCCACAAGTGCCGAGGGGATCGGCGTGGGAGCGGGCTTGCCCCGCGATAGGGACTGCCGAGGGATCAACCAACCAGCGGATCACCCACGTGCAGGATCTTCATGCCATTGGTGCCACCGATGGTGTGGTAGCTGTCGCCCTTGGTCAGGATCACCCAGTCACCTTGTTCGACCAGGCCGCGCTTGAGCAGCTCGTCGACCGCCGCCTGGCTCACCTTGTCGGCCGGCAGCGAGGCCGGGTCGAAGGCAATCGGGTAGACGCCGCGGAACATGTTGGCACGGGCCTGGGTGGCGCGGTGCGGCGACAGGGCGAAGATCGGCACGTGCGAACGCAGGCGCGACATGATCAGCGGGGTGTAGCCACTTTCGGTGAGTGCAATGATCGCCTTGACGCCGGGGAAGTGGTTGGCGGTGTACATCGCCGCCAGGGCGATGGACTCGTCGCAGCGCTCGAAGGTGGTGTGCAGGCGGTGGCTGGACTTCTGGCTGGTCGGGTGCTTCTCGGCGCCCGAGCAGATACGGGCCATGGCCTGCACGGCTTCGATCGGGTAGCTGCCGGCGGCGCTTTCGGCCGACAGCATCACCGCGTCGGTGTTGTCGAGCACGGCGTTGGCCACGTCGGACACTTCGGCGCGGGTCGGCATCGGGTTCTGGATCATCGACTCCATCATCTGGGTCGCCACGATCACTGCCTTGTTGTTGCGGCGGGCGTGCTGGATGATCTTCTTCTGGATGGCGATCAGCTCGGCGTCGCCGATTTCCACGCCCAGGTCGCCACGGGCGACCATGACGGCGTCGGAAGCGAGGATCAGCTGGTCGAGGGTTTCATCGTCGGCCACGGCTTCGGCGCGTTCGATCTTGGCCACCAGCCAAGCGCTGCCGCCGGCTTCGTCACGCAGCTTGCGCGCGTATTCCATGTCGCTGGCGTCACGCGGGAACGACACGGCCAGGTAGTCCAGGTCCATTTCCGCGGCCAGCTTGATGTCGGCCTTGTCTTTCTCGGTCAGGGCCGGCGCGGTCAGGCCGCCACCCTTGCGGTTGATGCCCTTGTGGTCGGACAGCGGGCCACCGATGATCACCACGCAGTGCAGGGCATCTGCGGTGGCGGTTTCGACGCGCATGACCACGCGGCCGTCGTCGAGCAGCAGTTCGTCACCGACGCCGCAGTCCTTGACCAGGTCGGGGTAGTCGATGCCGACGATGTCCTGGTTGCCTTCGGTCAGCGGGTGGGCGGTGGAGAAGGTGAACTTGTCACCGACTTTCAGTTCGATGCGCTTGTTGGCGAACTTGGCGATGCGGATCTTCGGACCCTGCAAGTCGCCCAGCAGCGCGACATGGCGGCCGTTCTTGGCGGCGATGTCACGGATCAGGCGGGCGCGGGCCTTGTGCTCGTCCGGGGTGCCGTGGGAGAAGTTCAGGCGTGCCACGTCCAGGCCGGCGAGGATCAGCTGTTCGATCACTTCCGGCGAATTGCTGGCGGGGCCAAGGGTGGCGACGATTTTGGTACGGCGGATGGTCATGCACAGACTCCTATAGTGAAGCGCAGCGAAAGGCTACTCCTCAATTGCGCTGTAGTCATTGTTCCGTTGCACTACCCGCACACGAAGCAGGGTTGCGTTTGAACGGTACGGGTATGCTTGCAAATGGCGGTGAAGATTTGTCGTGAAAGGCCGATACACTGCCCATCAAAGGAGAATTTCCATGCGCACCCTGATCGTTTTGACCATGGCGGCCAGTGTCGTCGGCTGCACCCGCTGGTCCATGGACCACCACTTGAACAATGCCTATCGCGCCTACGACCGTGGCGATTGCGCGAAAGTCATGCTGGAGCTGTCGCAGGTCGACCGCACCAGCCGCGCCCGACCGTTCATCCACCCGGAGGTGTCGCTGCTGCGTGGCCAGTGCCTGGAGCGTCAGAAGCTCTTCGTCGACGCGGCGCAGACCTACCAGTACCTGATCCAGCAGTACCCGCGCAACGAGTACGCCTACCGCGCCCAGGCCCGCCTGCAGACGCTGGAAAAGCTCGGGCACCTGCGCGGCAGCGAGGCGACGGTGGCGAGTCCCGTGAACACTACACCTTGGCGTTAATCCCAATGTGTCGATGATTTCATGTAGTCCGTCCGTCGGACTGGGCTAATCTGTTAGAGAGTCGTAACGTTCATCGCCAGTACCTTGTCTTCCTGGCCCCAGGTACAGGATTTCACTGCGATCATGTTTATCGAGCGACACATACAACGTCATCAGCTGCCTTGCGTGCTCAAGGTGTTCAACCGCTGCACCG
This sequence comes from Pseudomonas sp. DVZ6, assembly GCF_024259445.1. Taxonomy (NCBI): domain Bacteria; kingdom Pseudomonadati; phylum Pseudomonadota; class Gammaproteobacteria; order Pseudomonadales; family Pseudomonadaceae; genus Pseudomonas; species Pseudomonas sp. DVZ6. Next base: position 127,866 of record NZ_JANCLM010000012.1, on the reverse strand, counting down.
ACCAGCAGATCGGCTATCTGGGCAATGCCTCGGAAGACGGCCTGATGCTGATCAGCCAGTTGCCGGTGCTGGTGGGGCCGGATTTCGAGCTGCAGCTACGGGTGCCCCTCGCCGGTGGCGGACTGCAGTTCATCAACCTGACCGCCAGTTGCCTGTGGTGCCGCGAGGATGAGACGCCGGGGCATTTCGATGCCGGCTTCATGCTGCTGCAGGCACCGCAGGAATACGATGAATTCGTTCGCTCCCTGCGCGACTTCTTCAGCTTCAGGCCCATGAACGCCTCCGCCTGAGGCTGGCCCCGCCCTCGTACATGCCGCTAGACTCTGGTCGACCTTGATACAGGAAGACCCCGTGAGCTCCAGCATTTTCTGGCACGACTACGAAACCACCGGCATCAATCCGCGTAGCGACCGCCCGCTGCAGGTGGCCGGCGTGCGCACCGACCTCGACCTCAACGAGATCGAGGCGCCGATCAGCCTCTACTGCCGCCCCTCTGACGATATCTTGCCGCATCCGGCGGCCTGCCTGGTGACTGGCATCACCCCTCGGCAACTGGCCGACCAAGGCTTGTGCGAAGCCGAGTTCATGACCCGGGTGCACGATCAACTGGCTCGCCCCGGCACCTGCGCTGCAGGCTACAACACCTTGCGTTTCGACGATGAGGTTACCCGCTACAGCCTCTACCGCAACTTCTTCGACCCCTACGCCCGGGAATGGCAGGGTGGCAACAGCCGCTGGGACCTTATTGACGTGGTCCGCACCGCTTATGCGCTGCGCCCCGAGGGGATCGTCTGGCCACAGCAGGACGGGCGTACCAGCCTGCGCCTGGAACTGCTGAGCAAGGCCAATGGCATCGACCACGGCCATGCCCACGAGGCGCTTTCCGACGTGCGGGCGACCATTGCCCTGGCCCGCTTGATCCGCGAGAAACAGCCGCGGTTGTATGACTGGTTGTTCCAGTTGCGCAGCAAGCACAAGGTCATGGAACAGGTTCGGCTGTTGCAACCGCTGGTTCATGTATCCGGGCGTTTCTCGGCCCAGCGCAATTATATCGGCGTGGTACTGCCTTTGGCCTGGCATCCGCGCAACCGCAACGCGCTGATTGTCTGTGACTTGCAACAAGATGCTTCGCCGCTGCTCCATGAAAGTGCAGAGGCATTGCGCCAGCGTCTGTATACGCGGCACGAAGACATGGCCCAGGGCGAACTACCGGTACCGCTGAAGTTGGTGCATATCAACCGCTGCCCGGTATTGGCGCCACTGTCGGTACTGCGCCCGGCCGATCAACAACGCCTGGGGCTCGAGTTGTCGGCATTGCAGGCACGGGCAGAGCAGTTGGCCAATCAGCAGGCCATGTGGGGAGACAAGCTGGACATCATTTATCAGGAAGAAGGCTTTGCCCCCAGCGAAGACCCGGAGCAACAGTTGTATGACGGTTTTCTTGGCGACCGCGACAAGCGCCTGAGCGAACAAGTACGGCGTGTGGATCCGGCGCAATTGGCGCATGGACAATGGATGTTCGATGATCCGCGGCTGCCTGAACTGCTGTTCCGCTATCGCGCGCGAAACTTTTCCGACACCCTTGATGAACAAGACCGCGCACGTTGGCATGCGTTCTGTCAGCAGCGTCTTACAGATCCTACTTACGGTGCGCCTAATACCGTGGCGGACTTCGAGCAGGCATGCCAGAGCAGTTGGGCCGATGCCAGCGAAGCGGGACGGCAGGTGCTGGAGGCCTGGCAAGCCCATGTCCGGCAACTGAAAGTGCAGTACCAGCTTTGAAATGTGCAGATAAACAAAAAACGCCGGCAAGTGCCGGCGTTTTTCATGTTGAAACCAATACGCCTGATAAGCGAATCAGTCCAGCAGGGTGGCCCAGCTTTCAACGACGTCGCCGCCCCACTTGGCTTTCCACTCTTTCAGGGTCTTGTGGTTGCCACCTTTGGTTTCAATAACCTCGCCGTTGTGCGGGTTCTTGTATTGCTTGACCTTGCGTGCACGCTTGGTGCCGGTGGTCTTGACTGCGCCGCGCGGGGCTTTGCTCAGCTTGCTTTCCGGATCGAGCAGGGCGATCACGTCACGCAGCGACTTGCCGTTTTCGGCCATCAGCTCGCGCAGTTTCTTTTCGAACTCCAGTTCTTTTTGCAGCTTGCCGTCTTGCGACAGGTTGGCCAGGCGGGCTTGAAGTTCCTTGATGGCTTCTTCGGTGGCGCGGTATTCGTTGATCAGGGACATGATGTGTTCCTTAATGCATGTTCAGAGAGAGACAGTGGGGGCAATAATAGACAGGCGAAACTCTCAAGTAAACAAATTAATATTGGTCACGCATTTAATAGTAGGCACTGACTGCGCAGTCATTAGGTTAAGAAAAATTTACAATTTGTCTGGGGCGCTGGCTATTTCCCCTTGGGAAGAAGGGAATAGGGCTGTACGACTGGGTCCTTGAGCCAGGTGGCGCGGGGGTGCAGATGCTTACTGCGTTTTTCCCGGCAGGTCGCTAGAATATGCGCCTTTGCGAAGTTCTGGAGTCTCCCTCATGCGCACCTATCGACTGGTGATTGCCTGCCCCGACCGCGTCGGTATCGTGGCAAAAGTCAGTAATTTCCTGGCCCTCTACAATGGCTGGATCAACGAAGCCAGCCACCACTCCGATGAGCAGAGCGGTTGGTTCTTCATGCGCCATGAGATCCGCGCCGAGTCCCTGCCGTTCGGTATCGAGGCTTTCCGCGAGGCGTTCGCCCCGATCGCCGAAGAGTTCTCCATGACCTGGCGGATCACCGACTCGGCGCAGAAGAAGCGCGTGGTGCTGATGGCCAGCCGTGAGTCGCACTGCCTGGCCGACCTGCTGCACCGCTGGCACACCGACGAGCTGGACTGCGAGATTCCCTGCGTGATCTCCAACCACAATGACCTGCGCAGCATGGTCGAGTGGCATGGCATTCCGTTCCACCATGTGCCGGTCGATCCGAAGGACAAGCAGCCGGCATTCGCCGAGGTCTCGCGCCTGGTCGCCGAGTACGGCGCCGACGCCGTGGTGCTGGCGCGCTACATGCAGATCCTGCCGCCGCAGCTGTGCCAGGCATACGCTGAAAAAGTCATCAATATCCACCACAGCTTCCTGCCGTCGTTCGTGGGGGCCAAGCCGTACCACCAGGCGGCGCTGCGCGGCGTGAAGCTGATCGGCGCGACCTGCCACTACGTGACCGAGGAGCTGGACGCCGGCCCGATCATCGAGCAGGACGTGGTGCGTGTCAGCCACGCCGACAGCATCGAGGACATGGTGCGCTTCGGCCGTGACGTGGAGAAGATGGTCCTGGCCCGTGGCCTGCGCTACCACCTGGAAGACCGCGTGCTGGTGCACGGCAACAAGACCGTGGTGTTCAACTGAGTCGAGGGCCCTGGCATGGCAGACCCGCGTGACAAGGCCGGCGCCTCGGCGCCACCCACCTTGGGCGAAGGCTGCCTGGCTCGCTTCGACCCCGAGGCGTTGAGCGATGAGGACGGCACCGAGTTTCCCGGTGCCGCCGAGCTTTGGGGGCGCCTTAACCCGTCTGGCGACGACGCTCCAGTCGCGGATGTGCCAGCAGGTACAGGAGCACCGGCCCACCCGCCAGCAGATAGAAGTAATAGGTAACCGCGCGCCAGATCAGGATCGCCGCTGCCGCCGTCGAACTGCCCACCAGTGGTGACAGCAAGGTCGCCGAGGTCAGCTCCGCCGCGCCGGCACCGCCCGGCAACAGGCTGAACTGCCCGGCACTGAGCGAGAGCATCTGCACCAGGAAACTGGCAATCCACCCCAGGTCCACCCCCAACCCCCGCAATGCCAGATATAGCACGCTGTAGCGCAGGCACCAGTGCGCGCAGGTGAGGATGAACACCAGCGCCAGCGTACGCCGGGGCATGCGCCAGGTATCGGCCAGGGCATGGACAAAGCGCAGCAGCTTGCGTGCCCAGCGTCGTCGGCGTGCTGGCGCCATGCCCAGGCGATGCAACAACCGGCCGTTGCCACGCATCACCCGGCGTCGATAGCGAAGCAGCAGGAAGATCCCCGCAAGTGTGGCACACAGCAGCAGGGCGCTGCCCAGCAGCATCTGCGCCTGGCTGTGGCCAAGGTGGTGGAACAGGGCGTAGGCGGCAATCGCCAGCATCGCGCAGAAGAAGAACAGCAGGTCATTCAACTGGTCCATGGCGAACACCGCGCCACTGCGCGATGGCGCGATGCGCTCGCGGGCCAGCAGTGTCATCAGGGTCAACGGGCCACCGCTGCCGCCGGGCGTGGTGCAGATGGCAAACTCGGTAGCCATCACCACGCCCAGGCTGTGCATCCGTCCCACCCGTGCGCCCTGGTCACCCAGCAGCAGGCGCAGACGGGCGGCATTGAGAATCCAGCACAGCAGGATCATGGCCAGCAACAGCAGCAGCAACCCGGGTTCGAAGGCGCGCAGGCGCGGGAGCAGGTCGCTGCCGCCGAACAGGGCGGGTACCAGCCCCGCCAGCAGCAGTGCCAGGGCCAGCCAGCCCAGGCGCTTCATGGGGCGGCCTGGCGCGCCAGCCAGGCCGACTTGGTCAGTGGCTCACGGCCTTGGGCCAGCAACTGGTGCAGGGTGTCGAGCCAGTAATTGCGTGCGCTGGCGTGGCGCATGTCGACCGGGTGCAGGCCCAGGCGCAGGGTGTCGGCTTCGCGCCAGCGGCGGCATTGCCAGTCGCTGACCACCCTCGACAGGCCGCGGCGCCAGGCGCTGCGGGCGCTCCACACCAGTCCTGGGGCATCGAAGGCGGTGAAGTCCGGCAGCCGGTACAAGTGACGTGGAGAGCTGGTATAGCGCAGTGGCAACTGTCGCAAAGCCTGGCGGGTGCCTTCGCTCATCAGCCAGGCGGGGGCGACGAAGCCTGCCACCGGCCAGCCCTGTCGTTTGAACACTGCCAGCCCGGCTTGCAGGCGCAGCAGGGCGTCTGCCTGGTCCAGCCCATGGAACTCGCCCTCGTGGGTATAGATCCGGCGCATGAAATATTCGCCCGGTCCGCGCGGTGGCGGGCCATCGTCGGCGTGGTAGTAGCCATGCAGGGCCAGCTCGTCGCCCTGGGCCAGGCGCCGCTCGAGCAGGCGGCAGAAGGTGGGTGAACGGGTCAGCGGGTTGCGATGGTGGAAGTCCGGTACCACCAGCCAAGTCATCGGCACGCCACCGAGTTCGTCGATGGCCTGGACGAAGGGCTGGTAGTCCGGCCAGGTTTCGGGCGAGATATCGTGCAGCACCAGCATCAGGCTGCGCGTGTCGGCTCGGCCCTCAGCCATGGGCGCGCACCGGCAGCGGGTGGCCGAGCACTGCCTGGTAATGCTGGAGCAGACCGTTGACGACGCTGTCCCAGCTGTAGTGGCGCTCCACGTGGTGACGGGCGTGGCGGCCGAGCTCGCGCACACCGTTGTCGAAGACCTCGCGCACGGCTTCGGCCATGGCCTGGCCATTGTTGGGCGGACACAGGCGGCCGCAGCGTTCGTCGACGATTTCGCTGAATGCGCCGGCGCGCACGGCCACCACGGGCGTGGCGCTGGCCATGGCTTCGAGGATCACCAGGCCGAAGGTTTCCTGGTCGCCGGCGTGCACCAGCAGGTCGGCACTGGCCAGCAGCCGGGCGACCTCCTGGGGCGGGCGGAAGTGGTCGATCACGCTGACGTTGTCCGGCACGCTGGCCGGCATGTTCGAGCCCACCAGCAGCAGGTGGTAGGGCTGGCCGAGTGCGTGCATGCAATCGAGCAGCACCGGCAGGTTCTTTTCCCGTGAGCCGCGGCCGGCGAACACCAGCAGGCGGCTGGTATCGGCGATGCCCAGCTCGGCGCGCAGGCCGGGGTCGTACCTTTCTGGGTTGAACAGCGCCAGGTCCACGCCCAGGCGCTGCACGTGCACGTTCTCCACGCCCAGCCGGCGCAGCTTGTCGGCCATCACCTGGCTGGGTGCCAGGACCCGGTCGAAATGCCCGTATAGCTTGCTGACATAGGCCTCGACATTGGGGGTGAACCAGTTGCCCATGCGATTGCTCACCAGCAAGGGCAGGTCGGAGTGATAGAAGCCTATTACCGGGACATCGAGCTTGCGCCGCGCTTCAAGGGCCGCCCAGGCGGTGAGGTAGGGGTCGCCGACCTCGATCAGGTCGGGCTGCAGGCGGCGCAGTTCCTTGCACCAGGGCGCCAGGCGCACCGGGAAGCGGTAGCCGTTGCCGAAGGGCAGGGGCGGGGCAGGCACGTGGTAGACACCGTCGACCTGGCTGGCATTGGCACCGGGAATCAACAGGCTGTGGCGAACACCGGGCATGGCGTCGAGGCGGCGGTGTTTGGCATCAAGATAGGTCCGCACGCCGCCGCTGGCCGGGGCGTAGAACATGGTGATGTCGGCGATGTGCACGATCAGCATCCCTCCGGGATCGTCCTCGGGTGTGTCATTCGGCGGTAATGATCCGGCGATGACGCGCCTGAGGGTTGACCTACCTGAAGGATAGTTTGTTCGATCGCCGAGGGTGGAGTACGGGTGAATGGCGTTGCGCCCTTCGCGGGCAAGCCCGCTCCCACAGGGCCGGCAGAGATCCTGTGGGAGCGGGCTTGCCCGCGAATCAGGCGACGCGTTTGCTCAGGTCAGATGCGGAAGCTGCCGACCAGTTGCTTGAGGCGGCCGGCCTGCTGTTCGAGGTCCGAGCAGGCGCGCAGGGTGGCCTGCAGGTTCTCGACGCCTTCCTGGTTGAGCATGTTGATCTCGTTGATGTCCATGTTGATCGAGTCGACCACGGCGGTCTGCTCTTCGGTGGCGGTGGCCACCGACTGGTTCATGCCGTCGATCTCGCCGATGCGCTGGGTGACGCTGCCCAGGCGTTCGCCGGCCTGGTTGGCGATGTCCATGCTGTCCTGGCTGTGGCGCTGGCTCTGGCCCATGGTGTCGACCGACTCGCGGGCGCCGACCTGCAGCTCCTCGATCATCTTCTGTACCTGCTGCGCCGACTCCTGGGTGCGGTGCGCCAGGTTGCGCACCTCGTCGGCGACCACGGCGAAGCCACGCCCGGCCTCACCGGCGCGGGCGGCCTCGATGGCGGCGTTGAGGGCAAGCAGGTTGGTCTGCTGGGAAATGCTGGTGATCACCTCGAGGATCTGGCCGATGTTGACGGTCTTGTTGTTCAGCGTCTCGATATGCTCGCTGGAGGTGACGATCAGGTCCGACAGGCGGTTCATCGCATCGATGTTGCGCTGCACCACCTGCTGGCCTTCCTCGGCCAGCAGCCGCGCCGAGCTGGCATGCTGCGAGGCCTGGGCGGCGTTGCCGGCAATCTCCTGGGCAGCGGCGCCGAGCTGGTTGATTGCGGCGGCGACACTGTTGGTGCGGTTGGACTGCTCGTCGGAGTTGCTCATCGACGAGTTCGAGGCGCTGATCACCCGCAGTGCCACTTCGTTGACCTGCTCGGTGGCCGAGGACACTTCGCGGATCGAACCGTGGATGCGCTCGACGAAGCGGTTGAAGGCGGTACCGAGGATACCGAACTCGTCGTGGTTGTGGATTTCCAGGCGGCGGGTCAGGTCGCCTTCACCCTCGGCGATGTTCGACATGGCGCGGGTCATGGTGTGCAGCGGCTGCATCAGCACGCGGATCAGCAGGCCGAGCAGGGCGATGATGATCACCACTGCCACCAGCGTGGCGATCACCGCCGAAGTGCGGAAGGTGCTGAGCATCGAGAAGGCCTTGTCCTTGTCCACCGACAGGCCGATGTACCAGTTGGCCGAAGGCAGGCCCTTGACCGGAGTGAAGGTCAGCAGGCGGGTTTCGCCGTTGAGCGTCACTTCGGTCAGGTTGCTGGACAGCCTCGGCGTGTTCTGCGGGAACAGGTCCGACAGCGTCTTCATCACCAGGTTCTTGTCCGGGTGCACCAGGATCTTGCCCTGGTCGTTGACCAGGAAGGCGTAGCCCATGCCGCCGAAGTTCAGCGAGTTGATGATCTGCACCAGGCCGTCCAGGGCCAGGTCGCCGCCGACCACGCCGACCGAACGCGAGGCGGTGCTGATGATCGAGATGACCAGCTCGTTGGTGGCCATGTCGATATACGGTTCGGTGAGGATCGGGCCGTTGGCGTTCAGGCCGTCCTTGTACCAGGGGCGCACGCGCGGGTCGTAGCCGTCGGGCATCCTGGTGTCGGGGCGCACGGTGAAGGTGCCGTCGGGCTGGCCCAGGTAGATGGTCTGGAAGCTCGAGGTCAGCGCGTTCTGGCCCAGCAGGGTGCCGGTGTTCTGTGGGTACTGGGCAATGTTCTGGGCGACGTTCTCGACCAGCTTGATTCGCCCTTCGAACAGGTTGCGGATATTGGTGGAGGTGGACTCGCCCATCTCAGCCAGGTAGTTCTCCAGGTCTTCGCGAATGGCGTTACGCTGGAGGTAATCGTTGTACAGGGTGAATAGGCTGAAGGCGAGTATCACGATCAGTGATGCCGCCAGAAGAATCTTGTGGCTGAAACGAAGGCTTTTATTCATAACGTGATCGTGTCCGCTAAGGTTTTTTATCGGGTCGTTCGCACAAAGCACGGCTGGAAAACAGTGCAACAATTCCCGTGGGTCCTTTTCGGGTTGTTACTGTCTTTCTGGGTAGAATCATTTTGAAATATCGGCTGTCACGCGACGGAACTTGAGCAGGGGATGAAAGAAGATGTCAGATTCCTTACGAATGGTAGTAGGAGCAGGTCCTGATGGTCAGCCGGTATTCCAGTCCATGCGCCTGGCCAACCGGCATGGCCTGGTGGCCGGGGCAACCGGCACCGGCAAAACGGTCACCCTGCAACACCTGGCCGAGCTGTTCAGCGATGCCGGGGTCGCGGTATTCGCCGCGGATGTGAAGGGCGACCTGTGCGGCCTCGGCGCGGCCGGGGCGCCCCAGGGCAAGGTGGCCGAGCGGATCGCCGGCATGCCCTGGCTGAACCACAAGCCCCAGGCTTATCCGGTAAGTCTTTGGGATATCGCGGGGCAATCGGGGCATCCCTTGCGCACCACCCTGAGCGAAATGGGACCGTTGCTGCTGGGCAATCTGCTGGAGCTCACCGACAGCCAGCAGGCCGCCTTGTATGCGGCGTTCAAGGTGGCTGACCGCGAAGGCCTGCTGCTGCTCGACCTGAAAGACCTCAAGGCTCTGCTCGCGCACCTGAAGGACAATCCCCAGCTGCTGGGCGAGGACAGCGCCTTGATGACCAGCGCCTCCACGCAGGCCTTGCTGCGCCGCCTGGCGACCCTGGAGCAGCAGGGCGCCGAGGCGCTGTTCGGCGAGCCGGCGCTGCAACTGGAGGACCTGCTGCGCCCCGAAGGCGATGGTCGCGGGCGTATCCATCTGCTCGATGCCAGCCGCCTGGTGCATGACGCGCCCAAGGTCTATGCGACCTTCCTGCTGTGGCTGCTGGCCGAACTGTTCGAGCAACTGCCGGAGCGTGGCGATGCCGACAAGCCGGTGCTGGCGCTGTTCTTCGACGAAGCGCACCTGCTGTTCAACGGCACGCCCAAGGCGTTGCAGGACCGTCTGGAGCAGGTGGTGCGGCTGATCCGCTCCAAGGGTGTGGGGGTATATTTCGTCACCCAGTCACCAGGCGACCTGCCGGATGCGGTGCTGGCCCAGCTCGGGCTGCGCATCCAGCATGGCTTGCGGGCATTCACCGCCAAGGAGCAGAAGTCGCTGCGCGCCGTGGCCGATGGTTTCCGCCCCAATCCGGCGTTCGACAGCCTGGCGGTGTTGACCGAACTGGGCATTGGTGAGGCGCTGGTCGGGACGTTGGAAGAGAAGGGCACGCCGGCCATGGTCCAGCGGGTGCTGATCGCGCCACCACAGTCGCGGATCGGGCCGTTGAGCGCAGTCGAGCGGCAGGCCCTGATCGCGGCATCGCCGCTGGCCGGGCGCTATGACAAGCCGGTGGACCGTGAGTCGGCCTATGAAATGCTTACCCAGCGCAAGGGCGAGCCGGTGGAGCCGGCGCCCCAGGCCAAGGCCGATGAGGACAGCTTCGCCGACAAGGCCGGTGAGTTCCTGCAGAGCGCGGCGGGGCAGGCCATCAAGTCGGCGGTGCGCCAGGCGGCCAACCAATTGGGGCGGCAGCTGGTGCGTGGGTTGATGGGGTCGTTGTTGGGGGGCAGGAAGCGTTGAGTTCCTGTACCGACCTCTTCGCGGGTAAACCCGCTCCCACAGGGATATCCCACTGCCCTGTGGGAGCGGGTTTACCCGCGAAGAAATACCCACGAAAAAGGCGCCCGAGGGCGCCTTCTTCTATTGCCGTACCACTCAGCCAATGGCCTTGGTGGCTAGCCAGAACAGGCCGGCGGCCAGGCCCATCGTTGCCGGCAGGGTGAGCACCCAGGCCAGCAGGATGGTCTTCACGGTGCCGCCCTGCAGGCCGCTCTTGTTGGCGACCATGGTACCGGCGACACCTGACGACAGCACGTGGGTGGTGGACACCGGCAGGCTGAACACGTTGGCCATGCCGATGGCGCAGGCCGCGGTGATCTGTGCCGACATGCCCTGGGCATAGGTCATGCCCTGCTTGCCGATCTTCTCGCCAACGGTCAGCACCACGCGCTTCCAGCCGACCATGGTGCCCAGGCCCAGGGCCAGGGCGACGGCGACGATCACCCAGAATGGTGCGTACTCGGTGGTGGCTGTCAGGTCCTTGCGCAGTTTCTCCAGGTCGGCCTTTTCACGGGCCTGCAGGCCCGGCAGTTTGCCGACCTTCTTCGCCGTGTCGTCCAGGCACAGCAGGTAGCGACGCACTTCGACGCGCTTCTCGGCGCTCAGGGCGCGGTAGTCGGTCACCCCGGCGAGCGACGATTGCAGCGCGGTGATGGTCGGCTCGGTCTGTTGCGGATTGCAGCTGAACTGTTCCGGCAGATCGCTTGCCTGCGCCTTGCCCAGCGCCAGGAACTCGCCCAGGGTCGCGGCGTTGCGCTGGTAGAACTGGCTAAGGTGCAGGGTGGCGTCGCGGGTGCGCTCGATCTGGTAGGTGGTGCTGTTCAGGTCGAGGACGAACTTGGCCGGGACGATGCCGATCAGCACCAGCATGATCAGGCCGATGCCCTTCTGGCCATCGTTGGAGCCGTGCACGAAGCTCACGCCCATGGCCGAGATCACCAGCACCAGGCGGTTCCAGAACGGCGGGTGCTTCTTGTCGTCGAGCTTGCGGCGCTGGTCCGGGGTCTTGTGCATCTTCGACAGCGGACGCCACCATTTCAGGCCGATCAGCAGCAGGGCGGCGACAGCGAAGCCGGCCATGGGCGAGAGCACCAGGGACATGCCGATGTCGATCGCCTTCTGCCAGTTGACGCCGTCGCCCAGCGGAATGTCGCTGATCAGGGCGTTGGCCAGGCCGACGCCGAGGATCGAGCCGATCAGGGTGTGCGAGCTGGAGGCCGGGATACCGAAGTACCAGGTGCCCAGGTTCCAGGTGATGGCCGCGGCCAGCAGCGAGAAGACCATGGCCAGGCCGTGGCCGGTGTTCACATTGATCAGCAGTTCGACCGGCAGCAGGTGGACGATGGCATAGGCCACCCCGACACCACCGAGCAGAACCCCGAGGAAGTTGAACACACCGGAGAAGAACACGGCCAGGTGCGGTGGCATGGCCTTGGTATAGATGACAGTGGCTACCGCGTTGGCGGTGTCATGAAAGCCATTGATGAACTCGAATGCGAGCACGAAGGTCAGAGCGAGCGTCAGGCTCACGATAACCCAGGCATCCAGTCCGCTGAATAAATCGATCATGAAGGTTGTCTGGCGGTCTTAGGGGGGGCGGATTATGCCAGAAAACCATGGCAATCGATGCACCCGCCACTGACCGATGGCAGGGGAATGACGACCCCGCACCTGCATGGCGCAGGTGAGCTTTCGCGCAAAAACGTCGTAAAAAATCGATAAATTTCAGAAAAATCAGCGATTTGAGACGATTTTCGTAGAGAGCCCGCAATTTAAACGCTTGTATGAAATTTGTGTGATTCCATTTCATATCGAGCATTTTCACCCAGGATGCCTTGCCGCAACCGTTGCTCGATAGCGGCGCCATGACATCGTGTGACTTCACTCGCCGTCGCTGCGCAGTTCCTTTTCGATCTTCTCGATTTCCTGGGCGAAGGCCTGGTCGAGAATGCTGGCGCGTTTACGCCAGGGTTTGCGTTCCGGGTCGGGTTGTGCGGCATAGGTGGTGACTTCACCACCGTAAACATCCTTGTAACGTTCGGCCTGGCGCTCGAGTTCCGCGCGCAGTTCTTCTTTCGTCACAGTAATACCTGAATAGGTTGAAGTTGGGCGTCAGCCGCTAAATACACACGCAGGATGTGGAAATTCAGCAACGCGAACACATCGTTGCACTGCAAGGACAGAGTGTGGGAGGGCGACCTGCGGCGCACCACACGACAAGCCACTGCTCAGGCAGCGGGCAGGCGTCAGGAAGGCAACGAAAGTTTGTCGATTGGATCCGTTATACAGCGCAGACAATCAACATGAGCCGATTATAGCAATCGGCAATTCGAAGGCTATCGTTCTTTACCCGCCATTGACAATAGTCCTGAAGTTATTCTTTGCGGACAGAGGGTTTGTCCGAGCGGACTGCTGAAAGTTCAAGTTGTTGTGGTAGGCAAGTTTGCCGATGGGTGTCGGAAATGAAAACGGCCTCGCTGGGAGGCGAGGCCGTTGCCTGGGACTTCTACGGTGGGTACCTGACCAGTCTCTCCAAAGAAGCCACATGTGGCAGAGGAAAGGTATAAGCAAAAGTGTCAGCGGTCAATTGCGATTATCGGCCGTTCGTTCGATAATCGAACGAGGTAGCGATTTTTTTGAGGCATGTCCATGAGCGAAGAAACCAGCGGCCCGCCAGCGAACGAGCCCGCGCGCAATACCGGCCCCACCCTGGCACCGCCGATCGTGGCGTCCGCGGCCAAGCGCATCCAGGCCTTCACCGGCGATCCGGATTTCATGACCTCCCTGGCTCGTGGCCTTGCGGTGATCCAGGCGTTCCAGGAGCGCAAGCGACACCTGACCATTGCCCAGATCAGCCACCGCACGGAAATTCCCCGGGCGGCGGTACGGCGTTGTCTGCATACGCTGATGAAGCTTGGCTACGCGACCACCGACGGGCGAACCTATTCGCTGTTGCCCAAGGTGCTGACCCTTGGCCATGCCTACCTGTCGTCCACGCCGTTGGCGGTATCGGCCCAGCCCTACCTCGACCGGATCAGCGACCAGCTCCACGAGGCGGCCAACATGGCCACGCTGGAGGGCGACGACATCCTTTATATAGCGCGCTCGGCCACGGTCGAGCGGTTGATCTCGGTCGACCTGTCGGTCGGTGGGCGGCTCCCGGCCTATTGCACGTCGATGGGCCGCATCCTGCTGGCGGCGCTGGACGACGCCAGCCTGCACGAATATCTGGAGCGGGCGGACCTCAAGGCGCGGACCAGCCGTACCCTGCACGATCCGGCATCGCTGTTCGCCTGCATCCAGCAAGTGCGCGAGCAGGGCTGGTGCGTGGTTGATCAGGAACTGGAGCAGGGCCTGCGTTCGATTGCCGTGCCGATCTATGACGCCTCGGGGCAGGTGCTGGCGGCGTTGAACGTGAGTACCCATGTCGGTCGGGTCAGCCGTGGGGAACTGGAGCAGCGTTTCCTACCGATCCTGCTGGCGGCCAGCCAGGACCTGTGTCACCAGTTGTTTGGCTGATCCGCACAGACGCTCCTCATTCCTGCGCACAATCCTGTGGCACCTGCTTCGCCGGTGTTCGCGGCTGAAGCCGCTCCCACGGGATTCCCACTGTCTCAGACGTTGTGCAGTACTTGTGGGAGTGGAGTTTGCACATGACAGTTGCTCGCACAGGAACCGGGCGCTTTGTGTTCGATAAACGCACAGTGTCGTTCCCGACGAATTGCGCCGCCCAGGCCTGCTGATTAATGTCTGTCGCACGAGTCGGCTTCGCCGACCGGACAATAACAACAGGCCCGAGGGCATCCCCATGAAGACCATCCCTTCGCTGTCGCGGCCGCACCCGCGCGCAGTGCTGCTGCACGCCGGCTGATCCAGTTCGCCGTATCCACCGTTTGCTGTTCCTGCGCATCAGCGATGCGCGGTAGCCTGCCTGTGCCCAACTCCCGGATAACAACAATGAACAAGCCACAATCCGCTGTCGGCAACTGCCTCGATGTCCAGTCCCTCATCAATGACCAACCGCTGTCGCGCTATCAATGGCGGGTGGTGATCCTGTGCTTCCTGATCGTCTTCCTCGATGGGCTGGACACCGCCGCCATGGGCTTCATCGCCCCGGCGCTGTCCCAGGAATGGGGCATCGACCGCGCCAGTCTCGGCCCGGTGATGAGCGCCGCGCTGATCGGCATGGTCTTCGGCGCCCTCGGCTCCGGCCCGCTGGCCGACCGCTTCGGGCGCAAGGGCGTGCTGGTGGGCGCGGTGCTGGTGTTCGGCGGGTTCAGCCTGGCCTCGGCCTACGCGACCAATGTCGAGCAACTGCTGGTATTGCGCTTTCTGACCGGCCTGGGCCTGGGGGCGGGCATGCCCAATGCCACCACCTTGCTCTCCGAGTACACCCCGGAGCGGCTCAAGTCGCTGCTGGTAACCAGCATGTTCTGTGGCTTCAACCTGGGCATGGCCGGGGGCGGTTTCATCTCGGCCAAGCTGATCCCGGCCTACGGCTGGCACAGCCTGCTGGTGATCGGCGGGGTGCTGCCGTTGCTACTGGCACTGGTGCTGCTGGTCTGGCTGCCGGAGTCGGCGCGGTTCCTGGTGGTGCGCAACCGTGGCACCGAGAAGGTGCGCCGGACCCTGGCGCCGATTGCTCCGGCGCTGGTGGCACAGGCCGCGAGCTTCAGTGTGCCGGAGCAGAAGGCGGTGGCGGCGCGCAACGTGTTCGCGGTGATCTTCTCGGGTACCTATGGCCTGGGCACCGTGCTGCTGTGGCTGACCTATTTCATGGGCCTGGTGATCGTCTACCTGCTGACCAGCTGGCTGCCGACCCTGATGCGTGACAGCGGCGCGAGCATGGAGCAGGCCGCCTTCATCGGCGCGTTGTTCCAGTTCGGCGGCGTGCTCAGCGCGGTGGCCGTGGGGTGGGCGATGGACCGCTTCAACCCGCACAAGGTGATCGGCGTCTTCTACCTGCTGGCGGGTGTGTTCGCCTATGCCGTGGGGCAGAGCCTGGGCAACATCACCTTGCTGGCCACGCTGGTGCTGGTCGCCGGCATGTGCGTGAACGGCGCGCAATCGGCCATGCCGTCGTTGGCGGCGCGGTTCTACCCAACCCAGGGGCGCGCCACCGGGGTGTCGTGGATGCTCGGGATCGGTCGCTTCGGCGCGATTCTCGGTGCCTGGAGCGGGGCGACGCTGCTGGGTCTGGGGTGGACCTTCGAGCAGGTGCTGACCGCGTTGCTGGTGCCAGCGGCGCTGGCCACCATCGGCGTAGTGGTGAAGGGGCTGGTGAGCCACGCCGACGCGACCTGAGGCGATAGGTACGCGTTAGATAGTAGAGTAACAAATGGTTCGATAATCGCACGAAAGTGCGATTATCGGATTGTTACCATCCCGACAGCCGCCGTAATCTGGGCCCATCGCAGCGACGCAATGGCCCGCTGCTCACTGACTCGACTCGACCTGACCAGGAGTCTCCAATGGCAGCAATCCTCTCGCTTCACGAGGCCGTGAAGCAGTTCATCCAGGATGGCGACAGCGTCGCCCTCGAAGGCTTCACCCACCTGATTCCGACGGCGGCCGGTCACGAGATCATCCGCCAGGGCAAGCGCGACCTGACCTTGGTGCGCATGACCCCGGACCTGATCTACGACCAGCTGATCGGTGCCGGCTGCGCGCGCAAGCTGATCTTCTCCTGGGGCGGCAACCCCGGCGTTGGTTCGCTGCATCGCCTGCGCGACGCGGTGGAGAAGCAGTGGCCGCACGCCATCGAGATCGAGGAACACAGCCACGCCGACCTGGCCAACGCCTATGTCGCCGGCGCCTCCGGCCTGCCGTTCGCGGTGCTGCGGGCTTACGCCGGCTCCGACCTGCCGAAGGTCAACCCGCTGATCAAGAGCGTCACCTGCCCGTTCACCGGCGAGGTGCTTGCCGCCGTGCCGTCGGTGCGCCCGGACGTCACCGTGATCCATGCGCAGAAGGCCGACCGCAAGGGCAACGTGCTGCTGTGGGGCATCCTCGGCGTGCAGAAGGAGGCGGCCCTGGCGGCCAAGCGCTGCATCGTCACCGTCGAGGAGATCGTCGATGACCTGAATGCGCCGATGAATGCCTGTGTGCTGCCGACCTGGGCGCTCAGCGCGGTGTGCCTGGTGCCCGGCGGCGCCCACCCGTCCTACGCCCACGGCTACTACGAGCGCGACAACCGCTTCTACCAGGCCTGGGACCCGATCGCCCGCAACCGCGAGTCGTTCACCGCCTGGATCGATACCTTTATCCATGGCACCCGGGACTTCACCGAATTCCAGGCCAAGCTGGCCAGCACCGCGGAGGCCGCGCAATGAGCTACTCCACTTCCGAAATGATGACCGTCGCGGCGGCCCGTCGCCTGCGCAACGGTGCCGTGTGCTTCGTCGGCATCGGCCTGCCGTCCAAGGCCGCCAACCTGGCACGCCTGACCTCGTCGCCTGATGTCGTGCTGATCTACGAGTCCGGCCCGATCGGCGCCAAGCCGAGCGTGCTGCCGTTGTCCATCGGTGACGGCGAGCTGGCCGAAACCGCCGACACCGTGGTACCGACCGGCGAGATCTTCCGCTACTGGCTGCAGGGCGGGCGCATCGACGTCGGCTTCCTCGGCGCGGCCCAGGTCGACCGCTTCGGCAACATCAACACCACGGTGGTCGGCGACTACCATGCGCCGAAGACTCGCCTGCCGGGTGCCGGCGGTGCACCGGAGATCGCCGGTTCCGCCAAGCAGGTGCTGATCATCCTCAAGCAGTCGCCGCGGGCGTTCGTCGACAAGCTCGACTTCATCACCTCGGTCGGCCACGGCGAAGGCAGCGACTCGCGCAAGCGCCTTGGCCTGCCCGGCGAGGGACCGGTCGGCATCATCACCGACCTGTGCATCATGGAGCCGGAAGCGGGCACCCATGAATTCGTGGTCACATCGATCCACCCGGGCGTGACTCGCGAGCAGATCGTTGCCGCCACCGGGTGGGCGATCCGCTTCGCCGACGACGTGCAGCAGACTGCGGCACCCAGCGATGTCGAGCTGTCCGCCCTGCGCGACCTCGAAGCGCGCACCGCCGCCGCCCATGGCCAGACGGCAGGAGAAGCCTGATGCGTGACGTCTTTATCTGCGACGCCATCCGCACCCCCATTGGCCGCTTCGGCGGCGCCTTGGCCAGTGTGCGCGCCGACGACCTGGCGGCGGTGCCGCTCAAGGCGCTGGTCGAGCGCAATCGGCAGGTGCAGTGGGAACTGCTCGACGAAGTGTTCCTCGGCTGCGCCAACCAGGCCGGCGAGGACAACCGCAACGTGGCGCGCATGGCGCTGCTGTTGGCCGGCCTGCCGCAGAGCATTCCCGGCGTGACCCTCAACCGCCTGTGCGCCTCGGGCATGGACGCCATTGGCAGTGCTTTCCGCGCCATCGCCAGTGGCGAGATGGAGCTGGCCATCGCCGGTGGCGTCGAGTCGATGTCCCGCGCGCCGTTCGTGATGGGCAAGGCCGAGAGCGGTTACTCGCGCAACATGAAGCTCGAGGACACCACCATCGGCTGGCGCTTCGTCAACCCGTTGATGAAGGCGCAGCATGGCGTGGACTCGATGCCCGAGACCGCCGACAACGTCGCTGACGACTACCAGGTGTCGCGCGCCGATCAGGACGTCTTTGCCCTGCGCAGCCAGCAGAAGGCCGCCGCCGCGCAGGCTGCCGGTTACTTCGCCGAAGAGATCGTGCCGGTGCGTATCGCCCATAAGAAAGGCGAGACGGTGGTCGAGCAGGATGAGCATCTGCGCCCGGACACCACGCTGGAGGCGCTGAACAGGCTCAAACCGGTCAATGGCCCTGACAAGACGGTTACCGCAGGCAATGCCTCGGGCGTCAACGATGGCGCCGCCGCATTGATCCTGGCCTCGGCCGAGGCGGTGAAAAAGCATGGCCTGACCCCACGGGCCCGGGTGCTGGGCATGGCCAGTGCCGGCGTGGCGCCACGGGTGATGGGCATCGGCCCGGTGCCGGCGGTGCGCAAGCTGACCGAGCGGCTGGGTGTGGCGGTGGCAGATTTCGATGTCATCGAGCTCAACGAGGCGTTTGCCAGCCAGGGGCTGGCGGTGCTGCGCGAGCTGGGCTTGGCGGACGATGCGCCGCAGGTCAATCCCAACGGCGGTGCGATCGCCCTGGGGCACCCGCTGGGGATGAGCGGGGCGCGCCTGGTGCTGACGGCGCTGCATCAGCTGGAGAAGAGTGGCGGGCGCAAGGGGCTGGCGACCATGTGTGTGGGCGTCGGGCAAGGGTTGGCGCTGGCCATCGAGCGGGTCTGAAGTTGGACTCGCCCCCTGTAGGAGCGGCCTTGTGCCGCGAAAGGGCTGCGCAGCGGCCCCGAGACTTGTGTTCCAACGCGAATACCGCCGGGGGCTGCTACGCAGCCCTTTCGCGGCACAAGGCCGCTCCTACAGGGATCCATGTCCGGCAGGGAACGAGATTGTTACTGGGTATGTCTAGACTTTGCAGTGACCTCCCAGGAGTAAAAACACCATGACTTCCAGCTATTACACCGGCGAAGAACGCAGCAAGCGGATCTTCGCCATCGTCGGCGCCTCGTCGGGCAACCTGGTCGAATGGTTCGACTTCTATGTCTATGCCTTCTGCGCGATCTACTTCGCCCCGGCCTTCTTCCCCTCCGACGACCCCACGGTGCAGTTGCTCAACACCGCCGGTGTGTTCGCCGCAGGCTTCCTGATGCGCCCCATCGGTGGCTGGATCTTCGGCCGCCTGGCCGACCGTCACGGGCGCAAGAATTCGCTGATGATCTCGGTGCTGATGATGTGCGGCGGCTCGCTGATCATCGCCTGCCTGCCCACCTACGCCAGCATCGGCGCCTGGGCACCGGCGCTGCTGCTCCTGGCACGGCTGATCCAGGGCCTGTCGGTGGGCGGCGAGTACGGCACCACCGCCACCTACATGAGCGAAGTGGCCTTGCGCGGCCAGCGCGGCTTCTTCGCCTCGTTTCAGTACGTCACCCTGATCGGCGGCCAATTGCTGGCGGTGCTGGTGGTGGTGATCCTGCAACAGCTGCTCAGCGAGGATGAGCTGCGCGCTTATGGCTGGCGCATCCCGTTCGTGGTCGGCGCCATCGCCGCGCTGATCTCGCTGATGCTGCGTCGCTCGCTGAAGGAGACCAGCAGCGCCGAGACCCGCCAGGACAAGGACGCCGGCACCATCAGCGGGTTGTTTCGCAACCATGCCGCCGCCTTCATCACAGTGCTGGGATACACCGCCGGTGGCTCGCTGATCTTCTACACCTTCACCACCTACATGCAGAAGTACCTGGTCAACACCGCCGGCATGAACGCCAAGAGCGCCAGTTTCGTCATGACCGGCGCGCTGTTCGTGTTCATGATCCTGCAGCCGGTGTTCGGCATGCTCTCCGACCGCATTGGCCGACGCAATTCGATGCTGCTGTTCGGCGCCCTGGGGACGATCTTCACCGTGCCGTTGCTGATGGCGCTGAAGACCGTGAGCAGCCCGTTCATGGCCTTCGTGCTGGTGACCCTGGCGCTGTGCATCGTCAGCTTCTACACCTCCATCAGCGGCCTGGTGAAGGCCGAGATGTTCCCCCCGCAGGTCCGTGCGCTGGGGGTAGGGCTGGCCTATGCCGTGGCCAACGCGGTGTTCGGCGGTTCCGCCGAATACGTGGCACTGGGCTTGAAAACCTTAGGGATGGAGAACACCTTCTACTGGTACGTGACCGCGATGATGGCGGTGGCCTTCCTGTTCAGCCTGCGCCTGCCCAAGCAAGCGGCGTACCTGCACCATGATCACTAAGGACGTTGCATGAGCAACCAACTGTTCGATGCCTACTTCACCGCGCCGGCCATGCGCGAGATCTTCTCCGACCGTGGCCGGCTGCAGGGCATGCTCGATTTCGAGGCCGCCCTGGCCCGTGCCGAGGCGGGTGCCGGACTGGTGCCGCACACCGCGGTGAGCGCCATCGAGGCGGCCTGCAAGGCCGAGCGCTATGACGTGCGTGCCTTGGCCGATGCCATCGCCATTGCCGGCAACTCGGCGATTCCGCTGGTCAAGGCCCTGGGCAAGGTGGTCGCCAGCGGCGTGCCCGAGGCCGAGCGCTACGTGCACCTGGGCGCAACCAGTCAGGATGCGATGGACAGCGGCCTGGTGCTGCAACTGCGTGACGCCCTGGCGCTGATCGACCGCGACCTCGGCAAGCTGGCCGACACCCTGGCCCGCCAGGCGCTGCAGCATGCCGACACGCCGCTGGTGGGGCGCACCTGGCTGCAGCATGCGACGCCAGTGACACTGGGGATGAAGCTGGCCGGTGTACTTGGCGCCCTGACCCGTCATCGCCAGCGCCTCAAGGAACTGCGCCCGCGCCTGCAGGTGCTGCAGTTCGGCGGCGCCTCCGGCAGCCTGGCGGCGCTGGGCAGCAAGGCCTTGCCGGTGGCCGAGGCCCTGGCCGCGCAGCTGAAACTGTCCTTGCCCGAACAGCCGTGGCACACCCAGCGGGACCGCCTGGTGGAGTTCGCCTCGGTACTGGGCCTGGTCGCCGGCAGCCTGGGCAAGTTCGGCCGGGATGTCAGCCTGCTGATGCAGACCGAGGCGGGCGAGTTGTTCGAGCCCGGCGCGCCGGGCAAGGGCGGATCCTCGACCATGCCGCACAAGCGCAACCCGGTGGGCGCGGCGGTGCTGATCGGTGCCGCCACCCGCGTGCCGGGGCTGGTCTCGACCCTGTTCACCGCGATGCCCCAGGAGCACGAGCGCAGCCTCGGCCTGTGGCATGCCGAATGGGAAACCCTGCCGGAAATCTGCTGCCTGGTCTCCGGCGCCCTGCGCCAGGCGCAGCTGATAGCCGAGGGCATGGAGGTGGACGCCGCCCGCATGCGCCGCAACCTGGACCTGACCCAGGGCCTGGTGCTGGCCGAGGCGGTCAGTATCGTGCTCGCCCAGCGCCTGGGGCGCGAGCGTGCCCATCACCTGCTGGAGCAATGCTGCCAGCGCGCCGTGGCCGAGGGGCGCCACCTGCGTGCCGTGCTGGGCGACGAACCGCAGGTCAGCGCCGAACTGTCCGCTGAGGAGCTCGACCGTCTGCTCGACCCTGCCCATTACCTCGGCCAAGCGCGTGTCTGGGTGGCACGCGCCGTGGCCGAACATCAACGATTCACTGCCTGAAAGGAGACCGCTGTGGCGCACCTGCAACTGGCCGATGGCGCATTGCATTACCAACTCGACGGTCCGGACGATGCGCCGGTGCTGGTCCTGTCCAACTCGCTGGGCACCGACCTGCACATGTGGGATGCGCAGATCCCGGCCTGGGCCGAACATTTCCGTGTGCTGCGCTACGACACCCGGGGGCATGGCGGTTCGCAGGTGACCGAGGGCCCCTACAGCATCGAGCAACTCGGTGGCGACGTGCTGGCCCTGCTTGATGCCCTGGATATCGAGAAGGCCCATTTCATCGGCCTGTCCATGGGTGGCCTGATCGGTCAGTGGCTGGGCATCAACGCGGGTAACCGCCTGCTCAGCCTGGCGCTGTGCAACACGGCGGCGAAGATCGCCAGTGACGAAGTGTGGAACACCCGCATCGACACCGTGCTCGCGGGGGGCCGGCAGGCCATGGCCGACTTGCGCGATGCCTCCATCGCCCGCTGGTTCACCCCGGCGTTCGCCGCCGCCGAGCCGGAACGCACCCTGCGTATCTGCCAGATGCTGGCGCAGACCTCGCCGGAGGGCTACGCGTCCAATTGCGCCGCGGTGCGCGATGCCGATTTCCGTGACCAGCTCAACCAGATCCAGGTGCCGACCCTGATTGTCGCCGGTAGCGCCGATGCGGTGACCACCCCCGAGCACGGTCGCTTCATGCAGGCCGGCATCCTCGGCGCCGAGTACGTGGAGTTTGCGGCGGCGCACCTGTCCAATGTCGAGATCGGCGCGCCGTTCAGCCGCCGTGTGCTCGACTTCCTGTCGAGCCGTTGAGGAGTACACCGTGGACGAGAAACAACGCTACGAGGCGGGCATGCAGGTACGCCGTGCGGTGCTGGGCGACGCCCATGTCGACCGCAGCCTGGAGAAGCTCAACGACTTCAACGGCGAGTTCCAGGAGATGATCACCCGGCATGCCTGGGGCGATATCTGGACGCGCCCCGGCTTGGCGCGGCATACCCGCAGCCTGATCACCATCGCCATGTTGATCGGCATGAACCGCAATGAAGAGCTCAAGCTGCACCTGCGCGCCGCCGCCAATAATGGCGTGACGCGGGAGGAGATCAAGGAGGTGATCATGCAGAGCGCGATCTACTGCGGGATCCCGGCGGCCAACGCCACGTTCCACCTGGCCGAGTCGGTGTGGGATGAACTGGGGGTGGAGTCGCGGCTGTAGGCTTGCGCGCTTCCCTGTAGGAGCGGCCTTGTGCCGCGAATGGGCTGCGCAGCAGCCCCATCGCGGGGGACGCCGAAGCTGCCGGGCCGCTTTGCGGCCCTTTCGCGGCACAAGGCCGCTCCTACAGGCCTCGAGGTGGGGTCAGATCGCCGCTTTCTTCTGGCGGATGGCCACCGGCCCGGCATTGGCCTCCACGGCCTTTTTCAGCTCAGGGCACAGCCCGGCCATGAACGCCAGCTCCGCCACCACGAACAGCGGTCCGATGATCAGCCCACTCAGGTCATCGACGAACGCCGGCTTGCGCCCTTCGTACCAGTGGCCGACGAACTGGATGATCCAGCCCACCACGAACGCACCCAGCCCGGCACTCAGCCACAGCCCGGTGCTCTGCACGGCCAGTGCCTGGCCGGCCCACAGGCACAGCCCCAGCAGCAGGCCCATCACCAGCCCGAAGCGCAGGTCCAGGCGCAGGTAGAACCACACCGACCAGCCCGCCAGCAGCAGGGCCGGCGACAGCCAGACGCCGGCCAGGTCCCAGCCGGGGCGCGACAGCAGGATGGTCACGGCCAGCACGATCAGCGGAATGCCGATGAAGTGGGTGGCGATGTTGCGCGGATCGCGGTGGTAGGCCGCGTATTGACTCAGGTGCTCGACGAGGTTTTTCATTGTTGTTCCTCCATCAGGGGTGAGCGCAGCTTGCCCCTGTTCAGTCACCGTCGTCTGTCGCCTGGCCGACAGAGTTCGTTTTGCGAGGCGCCATGCACGACCCGCGTACCCAGCTGCTGCATGGCCAGTGGTTCCGGCAATTGCCCGCTACCGTTCAGGATAGCCTGCTGGCCCTGGGCCGTGCGCGTGAGCTGGCGCCGGGGCAATGCCTGTTCCAGCGCGGTGATGCGCCCTGTGGCCTGTATGCGGTGCTGGAGGGGGCGATGCGGGTCGGCGCGGTCAGCAGCGAAGGCAAGGAGGCACTGTTGACGCTGGTCGAGTCGCCCCACTGGTTTGGCGAGATCAGCCTGTTCGATGGCCAGCCGCGTACCCACGACGCCTATGCCGAAGGGCCGACGCGCCTGCTGTGGAACCCCCAGGCGCCGCTGCTCGAGTGGCTGGCGCGCGAGCCTGTGCACTGGCGCGACCTGGCCTTGTTGATGAGCCACAAGTTGCGCTGGGTGTTCGTTGCCCTGGAGCAGCAGAGCCTGCTGGCCGCCGCGCCGCGGGTGGCCCAGCGCCTGCTGCAGATGGCCGAAGGCTATGGCGAGCGCGATGTCGCCCAGTGGCGGTTGCAGGTGTCCCAGGAACAGCTGGCGCTGATGTTGTCGCTGTCGCGCCAGACCATCAACCAGATCCTCAGGAGCTTCGAGCAGTCCGGCGTGGTGCGCCTGGGCTATGGCGAGGTGGAGATTGTCGATGCCCGGCGTCTGCGGGCGATGGGGCAGCATCCAGGCTGACCAGGGTGTCGATCATCGCCCGCGCCGCCGGTGACAGGCGATAGCCGCTGCGGCTGATCACCCCGCAGCGCACGCTGAGGACCTCCAGGCCCGGCGGCAGGTTGCGCCAGTGCAGGCGCACCAGATCGCCGGTGGCCAGGTCCTCGGCCACCGCCTCCTCGCTGGCCGTGCCGATGGCGTCGCTGGCCAGCACCACGCTGCGCAGCACCGCCAGGTGCTCGGTCTGCAGGTGCGGGGTGAAGTCGCTGCGTCCGCTGAGGTTGGCCAGGCGCTTGCGCACGCCCGGCGCCAGCAGCGCACTGGCCAGTGGGTAGGCGAACAGGTCGTTGGTCGACAGGCTGTCCTTGGCCAGCAATGGGTGACCCGGGCGGCAGAAGAACAGGCCGGGGCGCGGGGTCAGCGCTTCGGTGTGGAAGTTCGGATCGGCCTCGAAGGGGCGCACGTCATCGACGAAGAACTCGATCTGCTCTCGCCGCAGCGCCTGGCTCAGGCGTTCGGCGTTGTCCACCAGCAGCGCGGTGCGGATGCCTGGGTGGCGATCGATGAACTGTTGCAGGGCCTGGGGCACCAGGCGCACGGCCAGGGCCGGGCCACTGCCGAAATGCAGTTCGCCGGCATCGAGCTTGGTCATCTGCAGCACGTCGTTGTTCAACTGCGCCGCGCCTTGCACCAGGCGGCGGGCGTGTTGCAGTACCACCTGCCCCTCGGGGGTAGGGGGCAGTGACTTGTTGGCGCGATCAACCAGGGCGCATCCGAAGGTCTGCTCGAGGTTCTGGATGGCGCGGCTGAAGGCGGGTTGGGTGATGCCCATGGCTTCGGCGGCGCGGACGAAACTGCGGTATTCGGTGAGGGCGATGAAATAGCGCAGTTGGCGGAGGTCCATGCTCGGGCTCTGGTGCGGGGATCAGGGCTCGGTTTTAGCGGGTTGCCATATATAACGTCAAAGAATTTTATTTGATTTATATATTCCTTTAGATTCTTTAGTGTGGCCACCGGCCTCTTCGCGGGTAAACCCGCTCCCACAGGTATAACACTGGACTCCAAGGCTGTGCTGTCCCTGTGGGAGCGGGTTTACCCGCGAAGAGGCCAGACCTGCTAAAGCAGGTTCAGCGGATAACTGACAATCAACCGGTTCTCGTCGAACGCATTGCTGCTGAAGTCCCTGCGCATGGTCGAGTTGCGCCATTTCACCGACAGGTCCTTGAACGTCCCGGCCTGCACCACATAGGCCAGCTCGGTCTCGCGGGCCCACTCCTTGCCATCGTCCACCCCGCCGGCATGCACGTTGTCACCCTTGATATAGCGGTTCATCAGGGTCAGCCCGGGGATGCCCACGGTGACGAAGTTGAAGTCATGGCGCACCTGCCAGGAGCGCTCCTTGGCATTATCGAAGCTGGCGTTGTAGCTGTCGTTGGCCAGGGTACCGCCGCTGGTGCCGTTGACCCGCATCCAGGCGTCGTCGCCGCTGACCTTCTGCAGGCCGACGTAGAAGGTGTGGCCCTGGTAGCGCGCCGAGAGCATGGCCGAGGCGGTGCGGTTGTCGAGGTCGCCGGCGCGGGCGCTGCCGTCTTCCTTGCCGAGGAAGTAGCCCAGGTTGGCGCCCAGGGTCCAGTCGCCCAAGGGCTGGCTGTGCACCAGGTTCAGGTACTGCTGGCGGTAGATGTCCTTGAGGCGGGCGTCCCACAGGCCGACCATCGTGCGCTTGTCGTTGAAGCTGTATTCGCCACCGGCGAAGTCGAAGCGGTCGGAGGTGATGCCGGCGCGCCCCTGCATGAACATGTCTTCCATGCTCGCGTCGTTGCGCGGGCTGTTGCCGCGGAACTGGCCGGCATAGAGGGTCAGGCCGTCGAGCTCCTTGGAGGTGAGCTGGCCGCCGCGGAAGGTCTGCGGCAGCGAGCGGCCATCGTCCGAACGCAGGATCGGCAGCACCGGCATCCACTCGCCGACCTTGAGTTCGGTCTGCGACAGGCGCGTCTTCAATGCCACGCCCAGGCGGCCGAAATCATCGGCCGGGCGGCCATCGTCATGCACCGGCAGCAGGTGGGTTCCGGCCGTGCCCTTGCCGCCATCGAGCTTGACCGAGTACAGGCCCAGCACGTCCACACCGAAGCCAACGGTGCCCTGGGTGAAGCCGGAACGGGCGTCGAGGATGAAGCTCTGGGTCCATTCCTCGGCTTTGCCCTGGGGGTTGGCCGGGTCGACGAAGTTGCGGTTGATGTAGAAGTTGCGCAGGTTGAGGCTGGCCTTGGCGTCTTCCAGAAAACCGCTTTCGGCGGCGACGGCGGGCAAGGCGCAGGACAGGGCCAACAGGCCCGGCAGCAGCTGGCGTGCGGGTTGCAAAGTGCTCATCTGTCGTGGATCTCTTGTTTTTATTGGGCGAGCCGGTGCGCTGCGGGTGCGGGCCGCAGGGTCGGGCGTCTTTAGAGAGAGCTTGTGCAACGTTGCGTGGGCGATGGTGCGGGGGAGGGTGGGGGCGAGGCAATTCGCGGAACGCGGAATGGGGCGATTATCGAACGTAATGTTGGCCGACCGGCATCGCGGGGCAAGCCCGCTCCCACGTTGCGATACCTCAGGTTGAAGAGCAACGTGGGAGCGGGCTTGCCCCGCGATGAGGCCCGTGCGGGCAACAAAAAGCCCACCGCAAGGGTGGGCTTGATGCCGTTACCGCTCCAATCAGCCTTTCGGCGTCTGGATCGAGGCCTGCTGCTGGGTCTGTTCGTACCAGCCGCCACCGAGGGCCTTGTACAGGTTGACCTCGCTGACCAGCTGCGACAGGCGATCGCCGATCAGCGACTGCTGGGCGCTGAACAGGTTGCGCTGGGCGTCGAGGAAGGTCAGGTTGCTGTCGATGCCGATGCGGTAGCGACGCTCGGCCAGGCGGTAGTAGTCCTGGTTCGCCGCCACCAGGTCGCGTTGCGCCTGCAACTGCTCTTCGAACGTCTTGCGTGCGGCCAGGCCATCGGCGACTTCCTGGAAGGCGGTCTGGATGGTCTTCTCGTACTTGGCGACGTTGATGTCCTTCTGGATCTTCGAGTAGTCCAGGCTGGCCTTGAGGCTACCGGCATTGAAGATCGGCAGGTTGATCTGCGGCTGGAACAGCCAGGTGCCCGAGCCACCCTTGAACAGCCCGCCCATGTCCGGGCTCAGGGTACCGGCGTTGGCGGTCAGGCTGATGCTCGGGAAGAACGCGGCGCGGGCGGCGCCGATGTTGGCGTTGGCGGCCTTGAGCAGGTGCTCGGCTTCCTGGATGTCCGGACGACGTTGCAGGATGTCGGACGGCAGGCCGGCCGGCACTTCGGCCAGCTGGTCGGCATTGAGCTCCAGCGGCTTGGGCAGGGTGGCCGGCACGCCGGTGCCCACCAGCACGGTGAGGCTGTTCAGGTCCTGGGCGACCAGGCGCTGGTACTGCGACAGCTTGACCCGCGCGCCTTCGACGGCGGTGCGGGCCTGGCTCAGGTCCAGCGCCGAAGCCACGCCCACCTCATTGCTGCGGCGGGTCAGGTTGTAGCTCTCTTCGTACGTCTTGAGCGTTTCTTCGGTCAGCTTCAGCAGCGCCTGGTCGGCCTGCCAGGTGTAGTAGGCGTTGGCCACGCTGGCCACCAGGCTGATCTGCGTGGAGCGGCGCGCCTGCTCGCTGGACAGGTAGGTTTCCAGGGCCTGCTGGGTCAGGCTGCGCACACGGCCGAACAGGTCCAGCTCATAGGCGCTGACACCGAGGGTGGCCGAGTACTGGCTGCTGATGGTGGATTCGCCGGTCTGCGACATGTTGGCCGGCATCCGCTGGCGGCTGCCGCTGCCATTGGCCGTCACGGCCGGCAGCAGGTCGGCGCGCTGGATACGGTACTGGGCGCGGTAGGCGTCGATGTTCAACGCCGCGACGCGCAGGTCGCGGTTGTTTTCCAGCGAGGTCTGGATCAGCTGCTGCAGCGCCGGGTCGTGGAAGAACTGGCGCCAGCCTTGCTCGGCCGCGGCGACGTTGGCCGACTCGGTCGGCGAGTACGCAGGGCCTTGCGGCCACTGCGCCGCCACCGGCGCCTCAGGCGTCTGGTAGTCGGGGATCAGCGAGCAGCCGCCGAGGATGAAGGCGGTTACCGCCAGGGACAACAAAGACTTGGTCATTGCCCAGCCTCATAACGTGGAGTTTCAGGGGTGGCGTGTTCTTTCGGCTCTTTGCTGCCGAACAGCGACGACACTGCGACGAAGAATAGCGGTACCCAGAAGATCGCCAGCACGGTCGCACTGATCATGCCGCCGATCACACCGGTACCGATGGCGTGCTGGCTGCCGGCGCCGGCGCCGCTGGCGATGGTCAACGGTACCACGCCGAGGATGAACGCCAGGGAGGTCATGATGATCGGGCGCAGACGCATACGGCAGGCCTCGATGGCCGCGTCGTACAGGCTTTTGCCCTGTTCGTGCAGTTCCTTGGCGAATTCGACGATCAGGATGGCGTTCTTCGCCGCCAGGCCGATGGTGGTCAGCAGGCCGACCAGGAAGTACACGTCGTTGGACAACCCGCGCAGGCTGGTGGCGAGCAGTGCACCGATGATGCCCAGCGGCACGACCAGCACCACCGCGATCGGGATCGACCAGCTTTCGTACAACGCTGCCAGGCACAGGAACACGAACAGCACCGAGAGGGCGAACAGCGCCGGCATCTGCGAGCCGGAGAGTTTTTCCTCGTAGGACATGCCGGTCCAGGAGAAGCCGATGCCGGTTGGCAGTTCGCCGGCGATGCGCTCGACTTCGGCCATGGCCTCACCGGTACTGTAGCCCGGTGCCGGGGTACCGAGGATCTCGACCGCCTCAACGCCGTTGTAGCGCGACAGCTTCGGCGAGCCATAGCTCCATTCGCCCTTGGCGAAGGAGGAGAACGGCACCATCTCGCCCTTGCCGTTGCGCACGTACCACTTCTGCAGGTCTTCCGGGCTCATCCGCGAGTTTGGCTCGCCCTGGATGTAGACCTTCTTGACCCGGCCACGGTCGATGAAGTCGTTGACGTAGCTACCGCCCAGGGCGATCGACAGGGTGTTGTTGATGTCGGCGATGGTCACGCCCAGGGCACTGGCGCGTTCGTCGTCGATGGTCAGTTGGTACTGCGGCTCGTCGTTCAGCCCGTTCGGACGCACGGCGCTGAGGATCTTGCTCTGCGCGGCCTTGGCCAGGAACTGGTTGCGCGCTTCCATCAGTTTCGCGTGGCCGACGCCGGCGCGGTCCTGGAGGAACACGTCGAAGCCGGTGGCGTTACCCAGTTCGAGCACCGCCGGCGGGGCGAAGGCGAACACCATCGCGTCGCGGAAGCTGAAGAAGTGCATCTGCGCGCGCTGGGCGAGGGCGAACACGCTGTTCTCCTTCGAGCGCTCGTCCCACGGCTTGAGCATGATGAACGCCATGCCCGAGCTCTGGCCACGACCGGCGAAGTTGAAGCCGTTGACGGTGAACACCGATGCCACGGTATCGGCTTCCTTGTCGAGCAGATACTCGCGCATCTGGTCGACCACCACCTGGGTGCGTTCGGCACTGGAGCCGGCCGGGGTCTGCACCTGGGCGAACAGCACGCCCTGGTCTTCCTCGGGCAGGAACGCGGTGGGGATGCGCGCGAACAACCAGATCATGCCGACCACGATCAGGGCGTAGGCCAGCAGGAACGGGATCTTGTTGCGCAGGATGGTGCCGACGCTGCGTTCGTAGCCGACGACGCTGCGGTCGAAGTTGCGGTTGAACCAGCCGAAGAAGCCGCGCTTGGCCACATGGTGCTCGCCCTTCTTCAGCGGCTTGAGCATGGTGGCGCACAGGGCCGGGGTGAAGATCAGCGCCACCAGCACCGACAGGCCCATGGCCGAGACGATGGTGATGGAGAACTGGCGATAGATCACACCGGTGGAACCGCCGAAGAACGCCATTGGCAGCAGTACCGCCGACAGCACCAGGGCGATACCCACCAGGGCGCCCTGGATCTGCTCCATGGAGCGCTTGGTCGCCTCCTTGGGCGGCAACCCTTCCTCGGACATCACCCGCTCGACGTTCTCCACCACGACGATGGCATCGTCCACCAGCAGGCCGATGGCCAGGACCATGGCGAACATGGTCAGGGTGTTGATGCTGAAGCCGGCGGCGGCAAGGATGCCGAAGGTACCCAGCAACACCACCGGCACGGTCATGGTGGTGATGATGGTGGCGCGGAAGTTCTGCAGGAACAGGTACATCACCAGGAACACCAGGACCACGGCCTCGATCAGGGTGTGGATCACCCCGCTGATCGATTCGGTGACCACCGGGGTGGTGTCATACGGGAACACGGCCTTCACGCCCGGCGGGAAGAACGGCTCCAGGTCGCTGATGGTGGTGCGCAGCGCCTTTGCGGTGTCCAGGGCGTTGGCGCCGGTGGCCAGCTTGACCGCCAGGCCCGAGGCCGGCATGCCGTTGTACTGGGCACTGATGGCGTAGTTCTCGCCGCCCAGGCCGACCGTGGCGACATCCCCCAGGCGGACCTGGGAACCGTCGTTGTTGACCTTGAGCAGGATCTTCTCGAACTGCTCGGCGGTCTGCAGGCGGGTCTTGCCGATGATGGTGGCGTTGAGCTGGGTACCCGGCAGTGCCGGCAGGCCGCCGAGCTGGCCGGACGAGACCTGGACGTTCTGCGCGGCCACGGCGGTGCGCACGTCGACCGGGGTCAGCTGGAACTTGTTCAGCTTGGCCGGATCCAGCCAGATGCGCATGGCGTACTGCGCACCGAACACCTGGAAGTCACCGACGCCCGCGGTCCGCGAGATCGGGTCCTGCATGTTGGAGACGATGTAGTTGGCCAGGTCGTCCTTGCTCATGCTGCCGTCTTCGGACACCAGGCCGATCACCAGCAGGAAGTTCTTCACTGCCTTGGTGACGCGGATACCTTGCTGCTGCACTTCCTGCGGCAACAGCGGGGTGGCCAGGTTCAGCTTGTTCTGGACCTGGACCTGCGCGGTGTCGGAGTTGGTGCCCTGCTCGAAGGTGGCGGTGATGGTCATGCTGCCGTCGGAGTTACTTTCCGACGACACATAACGCAGGTTGTCGATACCGTTGAGCTGCTGCTCGATCACCTGCACCACGGTGTCCTGCACCGTCTGCGCCGAGGCGCCCGGGTAGGTCACGGAGATGGCGATGGCCGGCGGGGCGATGCTCGGATACTGGTTGATCGGCAGCTTCAGGATCGACAGGGCGCCGACCAGCATGATCACCAGGGCGATCACCCAGGCGAAGATCGGGCGATCGATAAAGAACTTCGACATGGTTTACTCCGCTTTGGCGTCGGCTTTGGCCGTGTTGGCCTGAGCAGGGCCGGCCGGCTTCTTGACGTTGGTGGCTTCGCTGACCTTGACCTCGACGCCCGGTCGCACGAATTGCAGCCCTTCGGTGATCAGACGGTCGCCCGGGTTCAGGCCTTCCTCGATCAGCCAGTCGCTACCCAGGGTGCGGCTGGCCTTGAGCTGGCGCAGTTCGACCTTGTTCTCCTGGTTGACCACCAGCGCGGTCGGCGCGCCCTTGAGGTCGCGGGTCACGCCCTGTTGCGGGGCCAGGATGGCGTTGGCGTTGACCCCGGCCTTGAGCCGCGCATGGACGAACATGCCGGGCAGCAGGGTGTGGTCGGGGTTGGGGAAGATCGCGCGCAGGGTGACGGAACCGGTGGTCTCGTCGACCGCGACTTCGGAGAACTCCAGGCGACCCTGCTGCTTGAACAGGCTGCCGTCTTCCAGCACCAGCTGCACCTGGGCGGCGTTGTCGCCGGCCTTCTGCAGTTGGCCGCCTTCCAGGTCACGGCGCAGCTTGAGCAGCTCGGCGGTGGACTGGGTGACGTCGACGTAGATCGGGTCGAGCTGCTGGATGGTGGCCATGGCGTTGGTCTGGCCGTTGTTCACCAGGGCGCCTTCGGTGACCGAGGAGCGACCGATGCGGCCACTGATCGGCGCCAGCACCTTGGTGTAGCGCAGGTCGATCTGGGCGCTCTTGAGCGAGGCCTCGGCCTGCAATCGTTTGGCGTTGGCGTCGTCGTATTCCTGCTTGGAGACGGCCTGCTCGTCGATCAGTTGCTTGTAGCGTTCGGCCAGCGAGCGGGTAGCCTGCAGGTTGGCCTGGGCGTTGGCCAGGGTCGCCTCGTAGACGGCCGGGTCGATCTGGTAGAGCTGCTGCCCTTCCTTGACGTCGGTGCCTTCCTTGAACAGGCGCTTGAGAATGATGCCGTTCACCTGCGGACGAACCTCGGCCACACGGTAGGCGCTGGTGCGCCCCGGCAGTTCCGAGGTCAGGGTGAAGGCTTGCGGTTGCACGGTCACGACGCCGACCTGAGGAGCCTGGGGCGCTGGCGCGGCTTCCTCTTTCTTACAGCCACTGAGCAGGGTTGCCAGGGCCACGGCGGAAACCAGGGCGGTTACGGCTGGCTTGAATTGCATGAGGATCCTCGGGTCGCAGGAGCAAGGGAGCTCAAGAATATAGTGGAAGTGTCTTATGAGAAAAACGCTATCCGGTGGATAAATAGCTTGCTAATGAATATACTTACATTCATGGTTGTTTGTAAATACCGTCGGTGAGTCGCCGCGGATCGTCCACATGCACCCGGGAGCGGCCCATGTAGCGCCTGCCCCGGCCTGATTCCCGCCCGCCGGATGCGCAGGCGGGGCCTGATGAGGTTGTACTGCCATGGTCCGTCGAACCAAAGAAGAAGCCCAGGAAACCCGTGCCCAGATCATCGAGGCGGCGGAAAAGGCCTTCTACAAGCGCGGGGTCGCGCGCACCACCCTGGCCGACATCGCCGAGCTCGCGGGGGTGACCCGCGGGGCAATCTACTGGCATTTCAGCAACAAGGCGGAGCTGGTGCAGGCGCTGCTCGACAGCCTGCACGAGACCCATGACCACCTGGCCCGGGCCAGTGAAAGCGAGGACGAACTCGACCCGCTCGGCTGCATGCGCAAGCTGTTGCTGCAAGTGTTCAACGAGCTGGTGCTCGATGCCCGTACCCGGCGTATCAATGAAATCCTGCATCACAAGTGCGAGTTCACCGACGACATGTGTGAGATTCGCCAGCAACGCCAGGGCGCGGTGCTGGACTGCCATCAGAGCATCGCCTTGGCCCTGGGCAATGCCGTACGTCGTGGCCAGTTGCCCGGGGAGCTCGATATCGATCGGGCTGCCGTGGCCATGTTTGCCTATGTGGATGGCCTGATCGGCCGCTGGCTGCTGCTGCCGGACAGCTTCGATCTGTTGGCCGATGTCGAAAAATGGGTCGATACCGGGCTGGATATGCTGCGCTTGAGCCCGGGCTTGCGCAAATGACACTTTGTTAAGGATTGTGAGGAAGTGTTACTCCCATCCTATTAACGCAGAATTAATAACGTGGGAGCGGCGGTGCGCCGATGCGACTTGCCCCGCGATGAGCCCTCTCAGGCCATGATGTCGCCAGGGCGGACCTATCGCGGGGCAAGCCCACAATCCTCAGCGCCCACGCAACTGCGGGTCCGGCAGTGCCAGCGCCGCCAGCAGTCCGATCAGCGAAGCCCCGGCACTGACCAGCAACAGGTCGCGGAAGGTTTCCAGCAAGCGCAGCTGGGTCTGCGGATCCGCCTCGCCCGCCTTGAGGCTGCCCAGCAATGGGTTGCCCAGCATCTCCAAGCCGCCCTGATGCAGCAGCGCCAGCAGCAGGCTGGACATGCACGCCACGCCCATCGCCCCGCCGAGCGAGCGGAACAGGTTGGTGGTGCTGGTCGCCACGCCGATGTCCCGGCTGTCCACCGCGCTTTGCGTGCCCACCAGCGAGGTGGGGAACTGCAGGCCGCAGGCGATCCCGGTCAGTAGCATGAACAGTGCGCTGAGCAACCCCGATTGCGGCGGCGTCAGCGCCATGGCGGCGATGGCCAGCGGCATCAGCAGCGCACCGGTGAGGATCTGCGGCTTGAAGCGGCCGGTGCGGCTGGTCATGCGCCCGCCGGTGAAGGCACCGATGGGCAGACCCATGGCCAGCGGCAGCAGGTGCAGTGCCGCGCTGTCAGCGCCGGCCCCGGTGATGCCCTGGTAGCGCAGGGGCATGAGCATGGTCAGCGAGATCGATTGGAAACTGGCGAAGGAAATCACGCACCAGCACAGCACCGCGACCCGGTTGCCGAACAGGCCCAGCGGCAGCAGCGGCTCACGGCAACGGCGCTCGTGGGCGATGAATGCCAGCAGCCCGAGCAGCGCGCAGCCCAGCAGCGCCAGCACCTGCGGCGACAGCCAGGCATGCCCCTGGCCGACCAGGGTGATGCCCAGCAGCAGGCTGCCCAGGCCGAGGATCATCAACACCGCGCCCAGGTAGTCCACCCGGGCCTCGCGGCGCTTGACCGACAAACCGTCCAACGCCCGGTGGATCACCCAGAGCGCCACCAGCCCCAGCGGCAGGTTGATCCAGAACACCCAGCGCCAGGAAAGATACTCGGTCAGCCAGCCGCCGAGCACCGGCCCGGCGACACTGGCCAGGGCATACATGCTGCTGAAATAACCCTGGTAGCGGCCGCGCTCGCGGGGCGGCACGTAGTCGCCGATGATCGCCTGGCTCACCGACACCATGCCGCCAGCGCCGATGCCCTGGAGCACCCGCGCCAGCACCAGCTGCGGCATGTCCTGGGCCAGGCCGCAGGCCACCGAGGCCAGGGTGAACAGGGCAGTGCCGGTGAGGATCATGCGCCGCCGGCCATACAGGTCGCCGAGCTTGCCGTAGATCGGCACGGCGATGGTCATGGCCACCATGTAGCCGGAGATGACCCAGGCCAGCAGCCCGACATCATTGAATTGCGCGGAAATCGCCGGCATGGACACGGCGACGATGGTCTGGTCGAGGGCGCCGAGGAAGATCGCCAGCATCAGGGCGGTCAGGACGCTGCGCAGGACGGTGGGGGGCAGGGCGGCGGTCACGTTCGGTTCCTTTTTCTTGTAGGAGCGGGCTTGTCCCGCGAACACCGGCCAAGCCGGTGCCATGCAGTGCGGTGTGGCCATCGCGGGGCAATCCCACTGCCACCAGCGAGACAATTGTACCCTGAGTTACATAGCTACCTATGTACTCCGTGCATCCCCTATGCAAGATCGGCATTGGCGCATTCATCCAGTGCTGCATGGCCGCGTGATATCGTGGCTAGGCCGCAGAGGCTGAAATCCGGGGCCTGCACCAGCATGGTGCAGCCATTTGCCGCAGGATTTCGCGTCGCTGTATGTCCACACCTTCTATTCCTCTGCCTGCATGTCGAGCATGACCGCCCAGATGGCGACGGTTGGAACAGTCAGGTAGACCCGATTCAGGGGTCGGTTGTCAGCCGTTCACAAATTTCATTACAAGCGGAGTGATCATGCCCAAGGCTTCCCACCACGATCTGCGTTTTGCCTTCCGCGAACTGCTTGCTTCAGGTTCGTGCTATCACACCGCTTCGGTCTTCGACCCGATGTCCGCCCGTATCGCCGCGGACCTGGGCTTCGAAGTCGGCATCCTCGGCGGCTCGGTCGCCTCGTTGCAGGTCCTGGCCGCGCCGGACTTCGCCCTGATCACCCTCAGCGAGTTCGTCGAGCAGGCCACCCGCATCGGTCGCGTCGCCCAGTTGCCGGTACTGGCCGATGCCGACCATGGCTATGGCAATGCGCTCAACGTGATGCGCACGGTCATCGAACTGGAGCGCGCCGGCGTGGCCGCGCTGACCATCGAGGATACCTTGCTGCCGGCCCAGTTCGGTCGCAAGTCCACCGACCTGATCTCGGTGGAGGAGGGCGTGGGCAAGATTCGTGCGGCGCTGGAGGCGCGTGTCGATTCGGCGCTGGCGATCATCGCCCGGACCAATGCCGGCGTGCTCACCACCGAGGAAATCATCGTCCGCACCCAGAGCTACCAGAAGGCCGGCGCCGATGGCATCTGCATGGTGGGGGTGAAGGACTTCGAGCAGTTGGAGCAGATCGCCGAGCACCTGAGCGTGCCGCTGATGCTGGTCACCTACGCCAACCCGAACCTGCGTGACGACGAGCGCCTGGCGCGCCTGGGCGTGCGCATCGTGGTCGATGGCCATGCCGCCTACTTCGCCGCGATCAAGGCCACCTACGACTGCCTGCGCCAGCAGCGCGGCCAGCAGCACAAATCGGACAACCTCGGCGCCACCGAGCTTTCGCACACCTACACCCAGCCCGAGGACTACATCCGCTGGGCGAAAGAGTACATGAGCGTCGAGGAGTGATCCTCTCTACCTGACGGCGCTCAGCGTGGCGCTATGAGGGACGCAGTGCTCGTGGACGCAGCTGGCGGCCGCGTTGGGCTGGCTGCGCAGCAGCTCGACCCGCCAGCAGGCCGAGCCGTAGAGCCCGGCCACCGCGACCAGGGCAAAGACGAGGGCGCAACGCCTGGATTTGATGCTCATGGTGCGGACCTCCTGTTGGTGCAACAGGTGATACCTTCAAGCATAGGCCTTGTGCGCGGATCTGCATGGCCTGGACTCAGCTCAATCCCTTGTCCCACTCCGGCTCGTCGCCGAACCGCTGCGCCAGGAAGTCCAGCATGCTGCGCAGTGTCGCCGGCATGTGCTTGCGCGAGGTGTACACAGCGTTGAGCGTCAACTCTCGTGGTTTGGCGTACGGCAGCAACCGCACCAGGTCGCCATTGCGCAACGCAGCAGCCGCCTGGTAGGTGGGCAGCATGGCGATGCCGGCGTGGGCCAGGGCGGCTTTCTGCAGGGTCATGGCCTCGTTGGCGCTGATATTGCCCTGCACCGGCACGGCGACGTTCTGCCCGTCCACCTCGAAATGCCACAGGCTGTGACCGAAGTAGGCATGGGTCAGGCAGTTGTGCCGGCTCAGTTCCTCGACCTGGCGCGGCGTGCCGTGCTCGCGCAGGTAGGCGGGGCTGGCGCAGACCACCGAGCGGCACACGCTCAGGCGTCGGGCGATGAGGTTGGGGTCGACGTCGTTGCTGGTGCGGATGGCCAGGTCGATGCGCTCGTCCACCAGGTTGACGGTGCGGTCGAGCATCTGCAGTTCCACCTTCACCCCGGGGTAGCGTTTGACATAGGCGGCCAGCGCATCCACCAGCTGGGCCTGGCCGAATGAGGTGCTGACACTGATGCGCAGTTCACCACGGGGCGCGTCGTCCGGCTGGCGCACGGCGTTCTGCAGGTCGCCGGCCAGCTCCAGCAGCTGGCGACAGCGGGGCAGGGTCTCGAGGCCTGCGGCCGTCAGGCTGAGCTTGCGCGTGGTACGTTGCATCAGGCGCGCGCCGACCCAGTCCTCCAGCTCCGCCAGGTAGCGTGAGACCACGGGCCTGGAAAGCTCCAGATGATCCGCCGCGGCGGACTGGCTGCCCAGGTCGACGACGGTGACAAATACGCGCATGGCATTGAGGCGATCCATGATCTGTCCGATTTCAGAAACAAACTATGTCGAAGCATCGCATTTTTTGTATTGGTTCGGGCAACTAAGCTTGCCTGCATCGTCCCACTCACAGGATCTTGCGATGTCTCTCCTCACCCCCCTGCGCGGCCTGCTGCTGGCCTGTATAACCCTCGGCGGCCAGGCCATGGCCGGCGAACCGCTCAAGCTCGAAGCCTACAACCCTGGCCACGCGGCGATCTTCCCGGTCAGTTCGGTGATCGTCAGCGGCGCCCACGACGCCATCCTGGTCGACGCCCAGTTCGGCAAAGGCCAGGCCGAGCAGGTGGTCGAACGCCTGCGTGCCAGCGGCAAGCAGCTGACCACCATCTATGTCAGCCATGGCGACCCCGACTACTACTTCGGCCTGGACACCATCACCCAGGCGTTTCCCAAGGCCCGGGTGGTCGCCTCGGCCGCCACGGTCGAGCACATCCGCAAGACCATGGACGCCAAGCTGGCCTACTGGGGCCCGCAGATGGGCGCGGACAAGCCGGCACGCCTGGTGGTGCCGCAGGTCCTCGAGGGCAATCGCCTGGAGCTTGAAGGCCAGGCACTGGAGGTTGTCGGCCTGGACGGTCCACAGCCGGACCGCAGCTTCGTCTGGATTCCCTCGATCAAGGCAGTGGTCGGTGGCGTGGTGGTTTCCGAACATATCCACGTGTGGATGGCCGACACCCAGACCGCGCAATCCCACGCCGACTGGCTGAGCACCCTGACGAAGATCGAGCAGCTGGCCCCGCGCACGGTGATCCCCGGGCATTACCTGGGCGACAGCAGCCGCTCGCTGGACGCAGTGCGCTTCACCACCGGCTACATTCGTGACTTCGATACCGAAGCCGCCAAGGCCGCCGATTCCACCGCGCTGATCGCGGCGATGAAGCAACGCTACCCGAACCTTGCCGACGAGAGCTCCCTGGAACTGGGGGCCAAGGTCGCCAAGGGCGAGATGAAGTGGTAATCCCTTTCAACCTGTTGGAGTGTTTCCCATGAGCAAGATCGCAATCATCGGCGCCACCGGGCGCGCCGGCAGCCAGTTGCTGGAAGAGGCCCTGCGTCGTGGCCACAGTGTGGTGGCCATCGCTCGGGATCCGGGCAAGCTGCAAGGCCGTGACGGCGTGACGGTCAAGGCGCTGGATGCCAAGGACAGCGCCGCCCTGCAGACGGCCGTGACTGGCTGCGATGCGGTGTTGAGCGCGGCGCATTTCTCCACCCTCGAGCCTGGCGCGATCATCGAGCCGGTCAAGCGTGCCGGGGTCAAGCGCCTGCTGGTGGTGGGTGGTGCCGGCAGCCTGCTGCTGCCGTCCGGGCACCGGGTGATCGACAGCCCGGACTTCCCGGAGGCCTACAAGGCCGAGGCCAGTGCCGGGGTGCGCTTCCTCGAAACGCTGCGCCGCGAGCCGACCCTGGACTGGACCTTCCTGTCGCCGTCGGCGGAGTTCGTCGAAGGTGAGCGCAGCGGGCACTACACCCTGGGCAAGGACCACCTGCTGATCGGCGCTGATGGCAAGAGCTGGATCACCTTTGCCGATTACGCCATCGCCATGCTCGACGAGCTGGAGAAACCGGCGCACTCGCGGGCGCGGTTCACGGTCGGCTACTGAGTCGCGCGGTACCCTGTAGGAGCGGCCTCGTGCCGCGAAAGGGCTGCACAGCAGCCCCAGGCTTTCAGCGACAAATCAGATATCGCCGGGGCCGCTATGCGGCCCTTTCGCGGCACAAGGCCGCTCCTACAAAGGTTGCGCAAGGCTTGAGGCGCGCGTCTGCAGCCACTCCACCAACTCGACCAGCCCCGTGGGCATGGTCTTCGACGGGCTCACCAGGTAATAGCCCTTCCCGGTCGTCACCTTCAGCTCGAACGGCATGCACAACCGGCCTGTGCGCAGGTCGTCGCCGATCAGCGAGAAATCGCCGATGGCGATCCCCGTCCCCTGGGAGGCCATGGCCATTGCCATGTCCAACGTCTCGAAGTGCTGCTTCGGCCCCTGGGGCTCGAACCCGGCGTTGGCCGCCTGCAACCACAGCTGCCAGTCGTGTTCGTCCCGCGAGGGGTGCAGCAGCATCTGCCGCGCCAGGTCCTGCAACTGCAAGAGGTCGCTTGATACCGATGGCGCGCAGACCGGCGTCAGTTGTTCATCGAACAGCTTGCGTACCTGCAGCCCATGGTTCGGCGCCGCGCCATACACCACGGCCGCATCGAAGCCCTCGCGGCGAAAATCCACGCCGTGCTGCACCGTGGTGGTCAACTCCACCGGCACGTCCGGGCGCAGTGCCTGCCATTCCAGCAAGCGTGGCAGCAGCCAGCGCATCACGCAGGTCGGCGCCTTTAGCTGCAGTGTCGCGCTACGCCCGCCGACCTCGCGCACGCCTTGCTCGATCAGGGCAAAGATCTGCTGCACCCGGGGCAGCCAGTCCTGCCCTTCGCGGGTCAGCGCCAGGCCCCGGGCCTGGCGCTGGAACAACGCGTAGCCCAGGTGCTCCTCGAGCCCGGCGATCTGCCGGCTGACCGCGCCCTGGGTGATGTGCAGCTGTTGCGCGGCGCGGGTGAAGTTGCAGTGCCGGGCGGTCACCAGGAAGGTGTGCAGGGCGGGGAGGGGCGGCAGGCGTTTCATTGTGACAAGCCATGATGTGAGGTCATGGCTAGTATGTGTTTTTTTGCATTGTGGCGGTAGTCGGCGCTTGGTTCCATGAGCACAGGTCTCAACAAGAATCGGGTACTCGATGATGGCAACCTGTGGTGAAGTGCTGGTCAAACTCCTCGAAGGCTATGGCGTCGATCATGTCTTCGGCATTCCCGGCGTGCATACCGTGGAACTCTACCGCGGCCTGGCCGCCTCCTCGATCCGTCACATCACCCCGCGCCACGAGCAGGGGGCCGGGTTCATGGCCGACGGCTACTCGCGTACCCGGGGCAAGCCTGGGGTGTGCTTCATCATCACCGGCCCGGGCATGACCAACATCACCACCGCCATGGGCCAGGCCTATGCCGACTCGATCCCGATGCTGGTGATTTCCAGCGTGCAATCGCGTAGCCAGCTGGGCGGTGGACGCGGCAAGCTGCACGAGCTGCCCAACCAGGCTGGCCTGGTCGCGGGGGTGGCGGCGTTCTCGCACACGCTGATGAGCGCCGATGACCTGCCCGAGGTGCTGGCCCGCGCCTTCGCCGTGTTCGATGGCGCCCGACCTCGCCCGGTGCATATCGAGATCCCGCTGGATGTGCTGGTGGAACCCGCCGATCACCTGTTGCCGGGCCGCGTGGTGCGCACCACCCGGGCCGGCGCCGCGCCACAGACCGTGCAACGCATGGCCGTGCGCCTGGCCAAGGCGCGGCGTCCGCTGATCCTGGCCGGTGGCGGTGCGCTGGAGGCGGGCGCCGGGCTGGCGCGGCTGGCCGAGCACCTGCAGGCGCCGGTGGCGCTGACCATCAACGCCAAGGGGTTGTTGCCCGCGAACCATCCGCTGCAGATCGGCTCGACCCAGACCCTGCCGGCCACCCGTGCGCTGGTGGCCGAGGCCGACGTGGTGCTGGCCATCGGCACCGAACTGGCCGAAACCGACTACGACGTGACCTTCAAGGGCGGTTTCGAGATCCCCGGCAGCCTGCTGCGGATCGATATCGACCCGGACCAGACGGTGCGCAACTACCTGCCCGAACTTGCCCTGGTAGCGGATGCCGCCCAGGCTATTGAAGCGCTGTTGGTGGCCCTGAACCTGCAGGCGCAACCGCCGCGCGAAAGCGATTGGGGAGCGGCGCGGGCCGCCCGTCTGCGCCAGGACAACGCGGCCAGCTGGGACCAGCCGACCCTGAGCCAGACCCGTCTGCTGACCAGCATCCTGCAGACCCTGCCGGACGCCATCCTGGTGGGCGACTCGACCCAGCCGGTCTATACCGGCAACCTGACTCTGGACATGGCCAGGCCGCGTCGCTGGTTCAATGCCTCCACTGGTTACGGCACGCTGGGATACGCGTTGCCGGCCGCCATGGGCGCCTGGCTGGGCAGCGCCGAGTCGCCCGCCGTACGCGCGCCGGCGGTGTGCCTGATCGGTGACGGCGGGCTGCAGTTCACCCTGCCTGAGCTTGCCAGCGCGGTCGAGGCGCAGGTGCCATTGATCGTGCTGCTGTGGAACAACCAGGGGTACGAGGAGATCAAGAAGTACATGGTCAACCGGGCGATCGAGCCGGTCGGCGTGGACATCCATACCCCGGACTTCATTGGCGTGGCGCGGGCGTTGGGGGCCGAGGCAGAGGACGTGGGTGATGTGGCGCAACTGCAGGCAGCGTTGGGCAGGGCGGTGGAGCGCAGGGGGCCGACCTTGATCCAGGTGGATCAAGGTCAGTGGCAGCGGGCGGTTCAGGGCTGAAGCTGCAGCGAGGGCTTTGCCCTCGATCGCGGGGCAAGCCCGCTCCTACAGTCGCCCGATGTTTGTCTCTTTTCAGCTGGCGCTGGCGCGCAGGCGCGCCACGTCGCGAATCGGCGGCGCGCCGTACAGGCGGCTGTACTCGCGGCTGAACTGCGACGGGCTTTCATAACCTACCCGGTAGCCAGCCACCGCGGCCTCCAGCCCGTCGTTGAGCATCAGTCGCCGCGCCTCCTGCAGGCGCAGCTGCTTCTGGTACTGCAACGGGCTCATTGAGGTCACGGCCTTGAAACGGTGGTGCAGGGTCGAGGTGCTGAGGTTGACCTCGCGCGCCAGGTCCTCGATGCGCAAGGGCTCCTGGTAATGCCGATTGAGCCAGGCGATGGCCTGGCATACCCGGTGGGTCTGGCTGCTGGACAGGGCGATCTCGCACAGCCGCCAGCCCTGGGGGCCACGCAGCACGCGATACATCAGCTCGCGGCGCACCAGTGGGGCGAGCACGGCAATATCTCGTGGGCTGTCGAGCAGGCGGACCAGGCGCAGCAGCGTGTCGAGCAACTGCGGATCGCTTTTCTCCACGAACAGCCCTCGGCCGGAGGATTGGCCGGGGACCAGTATCGGCCCGCTCTCGGCGATCAGCTGGCTGATCTGCGCCGGGTCGATGTCCAGGCGCAAACCCAGGCAGGGGTTCTCGGGGCTGGCTTCGAGCAGGGCGCCGGTGATGGGCAGCGTTACCGAGACCACCATGTAGTGCAGCGGGTCGTAGGTATAGCGCTCGTCGCCCAGGAACAATGTCTTGCTGCCCTGGGCCA
This sequence comes from Pseudomonas sp. DVZ6, assembly GCF_024259445.1. NCBI lineage: Bacteria > Pseudomonadati > Pseudomonadota > Gammaproteobacteria > Pseudomonadales > Pseudomonadaceae > Pseudomonas > Pseudomonas sp. DVZ6. Next base: position 85,282 of record NZ_JANCLM010000012.1, on the reverse strand, counting down.
GGATGCACAAGGCCGGTTGCGCCAGGGCCGGCATGCCGCGCACATCTTCTTCATAGCGAGTCAGGTACAGGTCTTCGATGGCCGACACCGCGCCATAGGGGCCGTTGGCGTGACGTCGGATCAGCCCGGCCAGCTCCTGGCGTTGCTGTTCCAGAAGCGGATCGAGGGGCGTGGATGAACTCATGGCGGGATTCCTCTGCTGACCGACGCAGCATAGGTTTGGGCAATGGCAGGCGCTAGTCGAAAGCTGCAGATCGATTGCCTGATCCTGCCGCGTTGCAGGATCAGGCAATCGGCCGGCAGTAATGGCCTAACGTCCCGCGCGGGCGAACCTCTAACCTTGGCAGCCTGGTTTTCCCGTCCGTAGTGCTTCAAGGAGATCGTTCATGACCCAGCAACAACCGGTCACACACCTGGCTTTCATCCGCGCCAGCAACGGTCGATCCGCAGAACTCGGCGTGCGCCTGCGCGACTTGCTCGAGCCGTCGCGACGTGCGCCGGGCTGCCTGAGCTTCAGCGTGCAGCGCTCGCAGGTCGATGCCGACCTGTGGCTGCTCAGCGGCAGCTGGTGCGACCAGCAGGCGATGAGTGGCTATTTCGCTTCGCCCACCCTCGACGTGTTCGGGGAGCTGGTGCAGGAGCAGGTGGTCAGCAGCCTGGACCTGCATACCTTCGCCTAACGTGTAGAATGCCGCCCCTCGATCACACAGGCGCAAAGCGACATGGCACGTAGAGAATTCCCCCACTTCGAAGCGGTTTCGGCAATGGTTCCGGTGCAAGGCGGCGGCTACCACGCGGCGATCGCCGTGAAGGCCCTGGTCATGGGCGGTGCGCCGCGCTTTCACAAAGTGCTGGACGGGCAGGTGTTCCAGTCGGCGATCGCGGCCGACCAGGCCGCTTGTGCCGAACTCGAACGCCTGCAGGGCGTGAGCGAGGAAGGTGAACTGGTCTTCTGATCAGACCTGTGGGCGAGCCATCTTGAACAGCTCGCCCAGCGCGAAGTAGTCGGCCGGGCCGCCGCCACGCAGGATCGGCTCGGCGGCGGCGGTGTCGTAGATGCCGTCCTTGAGCAGATGCTCGGCAATGTGCACCGCCACCACCTCACCGAGGATCAGCCAGCTGGGAACCACTTCCTGGTCGGCGCGCTTGAGCTGGACGATCTGGCTGACCTTGCATTCGAAGCTCACCGGGCTTTCGCCCACGCGCGGCACCTTGACCACATTCGAGGCGGTCGGGGTGAGGCCGCTGAGTGTGAACTCGTCGACATCCGCCGCCACGGCGGCGCAGCTCTGGTTCATCTGCTGCGCCAGCGGACGGGTGGCCAGGTTCCAGACGAACTCACCGGTCTGCTCGATGTTGTTCAGGCTGTCTTTGCGCCCGACGCTGCAGAAACCGATGATCGGAGGGATGTAGTTGAAGGCGTTGAAGAAGCTGTAGGGCGCCAGGTTCAGGCGGCCTTCGCGGTCGTGGCTGGAGATCCAGCCGATGGGCCGTGGGCCGACGATGGCGTTGAACGGGTCGTGGGGCAGGCCGTGGCCTTTGGCGGGTTCGTAGTAGTACATCTGCGCAAGGCCGCGAGGCCCTTCCTGGTGGGAGACAAGGCGCCTAGTGTGCCAAGGCTTGGCCCGGCTGCAAATGATCAAGCCCGGCCGAAGCCGGGCTGGTAGCGCGCATCAGCGATCAGCTGATGCGGTGGCCGTTGGTGCGGTCGAAGCCATCTTCGGCGAAGCGTTGGCCGCCGGTGCGATCAAAGCCGTCTTCGGCGAAGCGTTGGCCGCCAGTGCGATCGAAGCCGTCTTCGGCGAAGCGTTGGCCGCCGGTGCGGTCGAAGCCGTCTTCGGCGAAGCGTTGGCCGCCGGTGCGGTCGAAGCCGTCTTCGGCGAAGCGTTGGCCGCCGGTGCGGTCGAAGCCGTCTTCGGCGAAGCGCTGCCCACCGGTACGATCGAAGCCATCTTCTGCGTAGATAGCCGACTGACTCTGCACGGCAGCGAAGGTGTGGGCGCCGGTACGGTCGAAACCGTCTTCGGCGAAGGCACCCGTGGACAGAACAGAGAGGGCGAGGGTGAGGATCAGTTGGTTTTTCATGGCCGTTGCTCCGGTGGATTGCTTGGGGTTGTTGTTTCTATGGGTTTAATGCTACGCCTATTAATTTGATTAAAAAGCGCAAAAAACCACGTATAAGAATCGATTAAGTCGATTGTTTTTGGCGCGGGTAACTGCAGGAAGTTGCCATTGGCGCCCCGGCCGCCGCCCAGCATCGCTCCCATCGGTTTTCGGGAGGGCCAGGCGGTGGCAGGGCCATTTCAGAATGAGCCCAGGCAGTTAATTGGGAATTAAGGGAGGAGGCGGCTTTTCACGAGAGGGAGGCCTGTTACCCGTGATGCGAGGTTCAGCGAGCGGTCGAGCTTTTCAGAGTGCTCGTTGAGCAGCCCCGCTCATGTCTCCTGGGTATTCACCCTGTAGCGGGTGCTTCGTCCGCCGCCGGGCAGACGAACCAGGCAGTGCTTGTCCAGCAGGTCGGCAAGGTGCCGGGTGGCTGTGGCCTTGGAGACCTTGGCCACAGCCTGGTACTGGCTGGCGCTGATACCCGCCTCGAAGCCGCGAGGGCCACCGTCGAGCAGGCGATTGAGCACTTTGACCTGTTCGGGCAACAAGCCGTCGCCACGATGGATCAGCCAGAAGCGTGCCTTGGCCAGCACCCGGTCGATGCGCGCCAGCGCTTGCTGGAGGCTGCGCAGCAAGGTGGCAAGGAACCAGGCCAGCCATTGTGTGACGTCCAGATCGCCGCGCTGGCTGCTTTCAAGGACTGCGTAGTAGCCGGCCCGGTCTTCCAGGATGCTGCTGGACATGGCGTAGAAACGGACCGCCCGCTGCTCGCCCTGGGCCAATGCCAGGTCTGTGATGGCGCGGGCCAGGCGGCCATTGCCATCGGTGAAGGGGTGCAAGGTGACGAACCAGAAATGGGCGAGCCCCGCGCGTAGCAGGGGGTCGAGTTGCCGATCACTGCGGCTTCTCTCGAACCAGTCGAGGAACTGCTGCACCTGCTGCTCCAGGCCGGCACGCGGCGGTGCTTCGAAATGCACCCTGGGTTTGTCGATACGACCCGACACCACCTGCATCGGGGCATCGTCGCGCCATGCGCCGACTGGCATGGGCGGTGCGAGCGTAGTGTCATGCTCGGGGAACAGCCAGCGATGCCACAGGAACAGGCGCTGCTGATCCAGTGGCCGAACATAGCCCATGGTCGCATCCACCATCAACTCGGCCAGGCCCTCGCTGCGTGTCGTGGTCGTTCCTGGCTCGGCAATCCCGAGCCGGCGGGCCAGGGAAGAGCGCACGGACTCCACATTGAGCTGCTCACCCTCGATGGCCGAGGACGTGACAATGTTCTGCAGCAGGGTATCGAGTGTATCGAGGTTGGCATTGGCCTCGGTCACCGCCCCCGCTCTGCCCAGCAGGCAGCCTTGCGCCTGGACGCAGTCCCTGAGCAAGGTTGCCAGTTGCGACGCGTCCCAACGAACGTCGGGCCAGTCGGCCTGCTGCCAGACCCAGACGGTGTCTGCAGCCGTGTGCGCTTTTGGGTTCATGAGCCAAATAATAGCGTCATTCGGCTCATGATGTGAGCCGAATGACGCTATTATTCGGCTCACAATCCATTAAAAAAGGGGCGCCCGGTCATCCGGAGCGCCCCTTTTCAGTTCTGCGAGGAGGGATCAGTCGGTGGTGATCCGCGAATGCTGCTTGGTGTCCTTCATGGTCGCGTACACCAGCAACGAACAGGCGATGCAGGCGGTGACGTACCAGTAGTAGCCAGTCTCCATGCCGGCGCTCTTGAACCACAGGGCCACGTACTCGGCGGTGCCGCCGAAGATCGACACGGTCAGCGCGTACGGCAGGCCGACGCCCAGGGCGCGGATCTCGGTCGGGAACAGTTCGGCCTTGACCACGGCGTTGATCGAGGTGTAGCCGCTGACGATGATCAGCGCGGCCATGATCAGGAAGAACGCGCCCCACCAGGTCTGGATGGTGTGCAGGGTGCTGAGGATCGGCACGGTGAACAGGGTGCCGAGCACGCCGAAGGCGATCAGGATAGGGCGTCGACCGATCTTGTCGGACAGCCCGCCGATCACTGGTTGCAGGCACATGAACAGGAACAGCGTGGCCGCCGAAATGGTGGTCGAGTCGCTGATGCTCATGCCCACGGTGTTGACCAGATACTTCTGCATGTAGGTGGTGTAGGTGTAGAAGGCCAGGGTTCCGCCCATGGTCAGGCCGACCACGGTCATCAGCTCCTTGGGATGGCGCAGCAGGGTGCGCATCAGGTTTTCCTTGGATTTTTCCTTCTTGGTGAAGGACGCGGTTTCTTCCATGCCGCGACGCAGGTACAGGGCGACCACCGCGCACAGCGCGCCGATCACGAACGGCACGCGCCAGCCCCAGGCATACAGCTCCTCGGTGGTCAGGGTGTTCTGCAGGACGATCAGCACCGCCAGGGCGATGAGCTGACCCGAGATCAGGGTGACGTACTGGAAGCTGGAGAAGAAGCCACGGCGTTCCTTGCTGGCCATCTCGCTCAGATAAGTGGCGGAGGTACCGTATTCGCCACCCACCGACAGGCCCTGCATCAGGCGGGCGATGACCAGCAGGACTGGCGCGGCGACGCCGATGGTCTCGTAGCCCGGGGTCAGGGCGATGACCAGGGAGCCTGCGCACATCAGCAGCACCGATGCCATCAGTGCCGCCTTGCGGCCCTTGCGGTCGGCGTACAGGCCCATCAGCCAGCCGCCGATCGGACGCATGAGGAAGCCCACGGCGAAGATCGCGGCGGTGTTGAGCAGTTGGGCGGTGGTGTCGCCGGCGGGGAAGAAGGCCTTGGCGAAGTACAGCGAGAATGCGGCGTAGACGTACCAGTCGTACCATTCGACCATGTTGCCGATGGAACCACTGAAGATCGATTTGAGGCGGCTGGCGGTGGACTTTTGCGCGGCGGGCGCAACGGCCGCCCCGGTGGGCAGAGTGCTGGCGTTATCCATCAGGGATACCTTCTCGTTGTTTTTGTGGAGCGCGCTCGAGGCGCAGCTTGAGAAGGGTTTTGCAGGAGGTGTGCCAGGTGGGGGCGCAGTGATCCGTTTGGGTGCATCGCGAGCCGGTCCGCTCCCACGCAACCCCTGTAACCTGCGGGTAATGCATATCCTTGTAGGAGCGGGCTTGCCCCGCGAAGAAGTGCCTCGGAGGATCAGTGAGTGAGCGGAATTTCGCTTGTTCTCGCCAATGGATAGGCAAGAATCCGCTCATTCGCGCTCAAGAAAGTCCTCTCTCGCCAACCCATGCCGCTGCATCTTTTCATTGAGTGTGCGCCGCGGCAGTTGCAGTGCCTCCATCACGCCCTTGATCTCACCCTTGTGCTGACGCAATGCAGCGCGCAGACACTGGGCCTCGAACGCTTCCATCTGCTCGACCAGGGATTGCCCGCCGGACGCGACCTCCAAAGCCGGCGAGCCCAACCCCAAGGCATGCCGTTCGGCGGCATTGGCCAGCTCGCGCACATTGCCCGGCCAATCGTGGGCCAGCAGGCGCGCCAGTTGCGCGCCGCTCAGCGGTGGGGCGCTGCGCCCCAGGCGTTCGGCGGCGCCGCGGGCAAAATGCTCAAACAGCAGCGGGATGTCCTCACGCCGTTCGCGCAGGGGCGCCAAGCGCAGTTCGGCGACGTTCAGGCGATAGGCCAGGTCTTCGCGGAAACGCCCGGCGCGGGCTTCTTCAAGCAGGTCCGGCTTGGTCGCGGCAATGATGCGCAGGTCGACGCTGATGCTCTGATTGGCGCCCAGCCGCTCAAGCTTCTGTTCCTGGATCACCCGCAGCAGCTTGGCCTGCTGGGCCAGTGGCATGCTTTCGATTTCGTCGAGGAACACGGTACCGCCATTGGCGTACTCCAGTTTGCCGATTCGCTTGCCCTGGGCACCGGTGAACGCGCCGCTCTCATGGCCGAACAGCTCGGCCTCGAACAGCGTCTCGGGAATGGCCGCGCAGTTGAGGGCGACGAAGGGTTTGTCGGCGCGCGGGCCGAAGTCGTGCAGGCAGCGCGCCACGCGCTCCTTGCCGCTGCCGGTTTCACCGCGGATCAGCACGTTGACCGGCAGGCCGGCCAGCTCCAGCACTTGGCGGCGCAGTTGCTGCAAGCCCTGGGACATGCCCAGCAGGGTGTTCTCCAGCTGCGCCTTGAGGTCGGCCTGCTCATGCAGGTGGCGGTTCTCCAGGACCAGCTGGCGCTTTTCCAGGGCCCGGCGCAGGCTGCCCATCAGGTGCTGTGGTGTGAACGGCTTTTCCAGGAAGTCATAGGCGCCATTGCGCATCGCTTCCACGGCCATGGGCACATCGCCATGGCCGGTGAGCAGGATCACCGGCAGGTCGGGGTCGTTCGCCTGCAGCTGTTCGAGCAGTTGCAGGCCGGACATGCCGGGCATGCGTACGTCGCTGAGGATCACCCCGGGGAAGTGCGGCTCGAGCCTGTCCAGACAGTCTTCGGCGCGGGCGAACAGTTGCACGCTGAAGCCCGACAGGCTCAGCCACTGTTCCACCGCGGTGCGGATGCTCGCTTCGTCGTCGACGACAATCACCGAATTCAACATACAGGCTCCAGGTCGCGGGGCAGGGTGAGGCTGAAGCGGGCACCGCCCGGCAGGTTCTCGACCTGCAGGCGGCCACCGGCGTCGATGACGATGCCATAGGAGATGGCCAGGCCCAGGCCCAGCCCTTCACCGACCGGCTTGGTGGTGAAGAACGGATCGAAGACCCGGTCCAGGTCGCAGTCGAGGATGCCACCACCGGAATCGAGCACGCTCAGGCGCCATTGCCCATCGTCTGCCTCGATGCGGATCTCCAGGCGTTTGTAACGTTTGTCGGCCATGGCGTCGATGGCGTTGCGCAGCAGGTTGATCAGCACCTGCTCGAGGCGGATCGCGTCGCCGCGGACCCAGGCCGGGCGGGCCAGGTACAGCGCCACTTCGACGCCTTCGGCGCGGATGCGGGTATCCAGCAGGTGCAGCGCCTGGTCGACCACCGTGGCCAGGTCCAGACGTTCGCGCAGGCCGCCGGGGCTGTTGCGGGCGAAGGTCTTCAGGTGGCCGGTGAGCGCGGCCATGCGGGTCAGCATCTGCTCCAGCGGCTCCAGGGCCTGGCGGGCTTCGTCATGGCGGCCATGGTCGAGCAGCAGGCGCAGGGTTTCCAACTGCATGCGCTGGGTGGTCAGCGGCTGGTTGATTTCGTGGGCCAGGGCTGCCGACATCTGCCCCAGCGCCGCCAGCTTGGCCGATTGCACCAGGCCTTCCTGGGCGGTATGCAGCTCACGGGTGCGCTCCTCGACCAGGCGCTTGAGCTCTTCGCGGCTGCGTTGGCGTAGGCGGGCCAGGCGCAGGCGCTGGCTGACGAACAGCGCGGCGAACACCAGGCTCAGCCAGATGGCTGCAGCGGCGAGGGCGGCGTTGCGGCCATCCTCGGCGACCTGCGGCTTGCGCAGCAAGTGCAGGGTCCAGCCTTCGGCCTCCAGGGGCAGGCGCTCCCACAGGTACTCGGCGGTGCCATCCGGGCCTTGCACGCGGGTCAGGTGGCTGGTGTCGGTGAAGCGGGTCAGGGCCTGGTGCTGCAGGGGCACCAGCGGTTGCTTGTCGTACTGGCGGGTTTCGGCCAGTTCGGCGCGGTCGGCGCCGGACAGCGGTTGCAGCTCGCGGTAGCGCCAGCCGTCCTGATTGGCGATGAAGGTGATGCCGCGGGCATCGCTGACCAGCAGGATATCGCTGCCCTGGCGCCACTCGCGTTCCAGCTCCGGGAACTCAAGTTTGACGACCATGGCGCCGAGGAAGCGGCCATGTTCGTCGTTTACCGCGCTGGACAGGAAGTAGCCCGGCACGCCGCTGGTCACGCCGACGGCATAGAACCGGCCGCTGCCCTGGCTGCGGGTCTGCTTGAAATAGGGGCGAAAGCCGTAGTTGGAGCCGACATAGGTGGTCGGCAGGCGCCAGTTGCTGGCGGCGATGGCCAGGCCCGTGCGGTCGAGCAGCTCCAGGGTGGAGGAGTTGGCGGCGCCGTTGATGCGTTCGAGCTTGCGGTTCAGGGCGTCCTGCACCGGCTCGGTGATCGGACCGCGCAGGGCCGCGATCAGCTCCGGATCCAGCGCCAGCACCGCAGGCAGGGCGCGATAGCGCTCGATCAGGGTGTGCAGGGCGTTGGCATACAGGCCCAGTTGCTCGCTGGCCCGGCGGGCGTCGGTTTCCATGGCCTGGCGCTTGGCCTGGTGCATGGCCCAGCCGGCGCTGAGGGTGGTGCCGACCAGGATCAGCAGGATGATCAAACCCAGGCGCAGGGCGCGGAAGGATGAGGGCATGGGGCGGATCCGGGATCTCGGTTGTCTGTGCCGGCCTCATCGCGGGGCAAGCCCGCTCCCACAGGATTGCAGATGTTCCTGTGGGAGCGGGCTTGCCCCGCGAAGGGGCCGAACCTGCTTAACGCAGCTCGAAGCTCTGCTGCTGCACCGCCTGCGAGTCGAGGCCGATCTGCACATTGAACTGGCCAGCTTCGGCGACGTGCTGCAGTTGGCCATTGTAGAACTTCAGGTCCTGCTCACTGATGTCGAAGGTCAAGGTTCGCGCTTCGCCGGCCTTGAGCATGACTTTCTGGAAGTTCTTCAGTTCCTTGACCGGGCGGCTCATTGACGCACTCTGGTCCTGGATATACAGCTGCACCACGGTCTCGCCGTCACGCTTGCCGGTGTTCTTCACCGTCACCTTGGCCTGCAGGGTGCCGCCACGCTTGAGTTCCTTCTGCGACAGCGCCAGCCCCGACAGCTCGAAGCTGGTGTAGCTCAGGCCGTAGCCGAACGGGTACAGCGGGCCGTTGGGCTCCTCGAAGTACTGCGAGGTGTAGTTGCCCGGCTTGCCCGGGGTGAACGGACGGCCGATGCGCATGTGGTTGTAGTACATCGGGATCTGCCCGACCGAGCGTGGGAAGGTGATGGCCAGGCGACCGGACGGGTTGTAGTCGCCGAACAGCACGTCGGCGATGGCGTTGCCGCCTTCGGTGCCGCTGAACCAGGTCTCGAGGATGGCGTCGGCCTGCTCGCGCTCCCAGGCAATCGACAGCGGACGGCCGTTCATCAGTACCAGCACCAGGGGCTTGCCGGTGGCCTTCAGCGCCTTGATCAGGTCGCGTTGCACCGCCGGGATCTCCAGGGTGGTGCGGCTCGACGATTCGTGTGACATGCCGCGGGACTCGCCGACCACGGCCACCACCACATCCGACTGCCTGGCGGCCTTGACCGCTTCGTCGATCAGCACGGCGGCGGGACGTGGGTCATCGACGATTTCCGGTGCGTCGAAGTTGAGGAAGTTCAGGTAGTCGAACATGGCCTTGTCGCCGGTCACGTTCGAACCCTTGGCGTAGACCAGCTTGGCCTTGCCTTCCACGGCACGGCGCAAGCCCTCGCGCACGGTGACCGAGTGCTGCGGTTTGCCGTCGGCGGCCCAGCTGCCCATCATGTCGATCGGCGCATCGGCCAGGGGACCGACCAGGGCGATGGTGCCGGCCTTTTTCAGCGGCAGGGTCTGCTCGCGGTTCTCCAGCAGCACCAGGCCACGGCGTGCCACGTCGCGGGCGGTGTCACGGTGCAGGCGGTCTTCGGCGTAGTAGTCCTTCAGGTCGGTTTCGGCCTTGGGAATGCGCACATAGGGGTCCTTGAACAGCCCCATGTCGTACTTGGCGCCCAGCACTTCACGCACCGCCTGGTCCAGTTCGTCCTGGCTGACTTCACCGGACTTCAGCAGCCCTGGCAGCTCCTCGCCGTAGAGGGTGTCGTTCATGCTCATGTCGATGCCGGCCTTGATCGCCAGCTTGGCGGCCTCACGGCCGTCGCGGGCAACGCCATGGCGGATCAGTTCCTGGATGGCGCCGTGGTCGCTGATGGTCACGCCCTTGAAGCCCCACTCCTTGCGCAGCAGGTCGTTCATCAGCCAGGTGTTGGAGGTGGCCGGCACGCCGTTGATCGAGTTCAGCGCCACCATCACCCCGCCGGCACCGGCGTCGAGCGCGGCGCGGTAGGGCGGCAGGTAGTCGTTGTACATCTTCGGCAGGCTCATATCGACCGTGTTGTAGTCGCGCCCCCCCTCCACCGCGCCGTACAGGGCGAAGTGCTTGACGATGGCCATGATGCTGTCGGCGTTGGCCGGGCTCGAGCCCTGGAACGACTTGACCATCACCTGGCCGATCTTCGAGGTCAGGTAGGTGTCCTCGCCGAAACCTTCACTGGTGCGGCCCCAGCGTGGGTCGCGGGCGATGTCGACCATCGGCGCGAAGGTCATGTCCAGCGAATCGGCGGCGGCCTCGATGGCCGAGGTGCGGCCGACCTTGGCGATGGCGTCCATGTCCCAGGACGAGGCCAGGCCCAGGCCGATCGGGAAGATGGTGCGCTCGCCGTGGATAGTGTCGTAGGCGAAGAACATCGGGATCTTCAGACGGCTGCGCATGGCCGCGTCCTGCATCGGCCGGTTCTCGGGGGCCGTACGCGAGTTGAAGGTGCCACCGATGCGTCCGGCGGCGATTTCCTCGCGGATCTTCTCGTGGGGCATCTCGGGGCCGATGCTGATCAGGCGCAGTTGGCCGATCTTCTCGGCCTCGGTCATCTGGCCGACCAGATGGTCGATGAACGCCTGCTTGTCTTGCAGGGGCGCGGCGGTTGGGGCGGCAAGGGCCGCCTGACTGGCAAGGCCCATGGCCAGGCCCAGCAAAGACAGTTTCATCATCAATTCCGTTGTCGAGTGATATGCGGCTGGCCGAGACGTTTCGTACGCCTGTTATTGTCGCGTCCGCTGGCGGTTCTGTGGATCATTCATCCATGATCCGGCGCAGTCGCGGATTATGCCTTATATGAGGCGTTTGTTGAGATACACTCTCGCCCACCCGATTGCCGGGATAACAACGATAAGAACGCTCGAGAGACGATGGCATGACCGAATACGAACAGCGCCAGATCGCCGAGGCGATCGCCCGCGCCGAGCGGCGTACCGATGCGGAGCTGGTGACCGTCCTGGCCCGCCGCGCCGACGACTTTCCCTACCTGCCGTTGCTCTGGGCCGCCCTGCTGGCCTTGCTGATCCCTGGCGCGTTGCACCTGTGGCTGGGCGGCATTGGCGTCAATGGCCTGCTGCTGGCGCAGATGCTGACCTTCATCAGCCTGTGCCTGCTGTTGCGCCACCCGCGCCTGGCGGCCTGGGTGGTGCCGGTGGTGCTGCGGCGCCGGCGTGCGTCGGGCCTGGCCCGCCAGCAGTTTCTCGAGCTCAACCTGCAGCGTACCGCTGGTGCCACGGGGGTGCTGATCTTCGTCAGCGAAGCCGAGCGTCATGTCGAGATATTGGTTGATGAGGGCATTGCCCGGCACCTGCCCGAGCAGGCACGCGAGGCGATCGTCGCCCGCTTCACCGATCAGGTGCGCCAGGGCCATACCCTGCAGGGTTTCGTCGAGTGCATCGAGGCCTGCGGCGAGCTGCTCAGCGAACACGTGCCGCCCACCCATGCGCGCAACGAGCTGCCCAACCGCCTGGTGATTCTCGACTGATTCTCGTGGTCTGAATCAATGCTTGTTGTCGTGGGAGCGGGCTTGCGCCGCGAACACCGGCGAAGCCGGTGTCATGCATCGAGTTATCGGCTTCGCGGGCAAGCCCGCTCCCACAGGGGTTCGCGATGGCCTGACATCGACGTAGAATGCCAGGCATTGCGCATCGCGCCCCCGCATTCCGAGGCACCCGTTCCCATGTCGTCCCCTTCTTCCGCCCCCACCGCGCCGGACCCGCGTGCCCAGTTCCTGAGCCTGCTAGCCGATGCCCTGGCTGATGGCAGCCTGAGCAAGCTGGTGCTGGCCCGTCATGTCGGCGCCGACCAGACCCTGCAGCGGATCATCGCCAAGCCGGTGCAGATCAAGGGCCAGGCCTGTCTGTCGCTGGTCTACCGTCACCAGACCCGCGACATCACCCGCAACCTGGGGCTGGACCCGGCGCTGGCGCTGGTGGCCGAGCTGCTGCCGGAGAGTTTTCGCAACGCGCACCTGTTCACCGCCGCCGGCGAGGTGCAACTGGAGTTCAGCAAGAAGGGCAAACCGATGCTGCGCCGTCACCTGGCCCAGCCGGCGCCGCGTGAGGCGGGGGCTGGCGGGCACGACCGCGAGAAAAAGCGCTACCTGGAACTGTCGCGACCGTTCCTGCGCGACCTGGGGGTGACCGATGGGCAGGGCGCGCTGATCCCGTCGATGTCGCGCAAGTGGAAGCAGATCAACAAGTTCATCGAAGTCTTCGACCATGCCTTGAGCGGTGCGCCGGTGGATGCGCAGCAGGCGCTGAAAGTCGCCGACTTCGGTTCGGGCAAGGGCTACCTGACCTTTGCCATGCACGACTACCTGCGCAATACCCTCGGGCGTGAGGCGCAGGTCACCGGGGTCGAGTTGCGTCCAGACATGGTCGAGCTGTGCAACGCCGCCGCCGCGCGCCTGGAGCATCCGGGCCTGGTGTTCGAATGCGGTGATGTGCGCAGCGTGGTGCCTGAGGCCATCGACGTGATGATCGCCCTGCATGCCTGCGACATTGCCACCGACTACGCCATCCACACCGGCATTCGCTGCAACGCCGCGATCATCATGTGCTCGCCGTGCTGCCACAAGCAGGTTCGTCCGCAACTGCGCAGCCCCGGCCTGTTGCAACCGATGCTGCAATACGGGCTGCACCTGGGGCAGCAGGCCGAAATGCTCACCGACAGCCTGCGCGCGCTCTATCTTGAGGCCTGTGGCTACGAGACCAAGGTGTTCGAATTCATCTCGCTCGAGCACACCAACAAGAACAAGATGATTCTTGCGGTCAAGCGCCGACAGCCCCAGGACAATGCCGCGCTGCTGGAGAAGATCGCCGAGCTCAAGGCGTTCTATGGGGTACGCGAGCATTGCCTGGAAACCCTGCTGCAGGCGGATGGTCTGATTGCTGGGTGATTGAACCTACAGCACCTTCCCAGTTTCGGTTAGGCCGTTTCCGAAAGAGTCTTTCTGAGCCTGTTGCAGCCTCTCTGGCACCTAGTCTGGCTTGTGGTGACGCCCGTCGGCGTCGCATGGTTGTCACTTGACAACCTTATTCCCATGCCCATACTGGAGCTCAATCGATGGCCCGTCCTCTCCATCCAAACAAGGAAGTCGAGCAGTCCCTGACACACGCTGAGGCGCAGGGCTGGAAAGTCACGGTGCGGGGCGGCCATTGCTGGGGGCGGATCTATTGCCCCAACAACGACCGCGAATGCCGCTGTGGCGAGTTCTGCATCACCAGCGTGTGGAGCACACCCAGAAATCCGGGCACCTTCGCTCGCCAGTTGCGCCGGGTCGTGGACAACTGCACGTCGATGCGTGGGATCGTCAATCAGCCAGTGGAGCGAAAGTGATGGAGTACGAATTCACCCTCAAGTACCAATTGCACGACGGCGTGGATGTCGATGCACTGATCGAGCTTCTGGGAGAGGCCGGTTGCGATGACGCGGTGGTCGGTAGTGGTCAGCCCGGTCGCCTGGCCCTGGCCTTCGCCCGCGAGGGCAAGACTGCGCGGGAAGCGATGCACAGCGCCCTGGAGAATGTCCGGCAGGTCTTGCCGGAGGCCCGCCTGATCGAAGCCAGTCCGGACCTGGTCGGCCTGACCGATGTGGCGGCGCTGGTGGGGGTGTCCCGACAGAACATGCGCAAGCTCATGCTCACGCATCACCGCACTTTCCCGGCCCCGGTGCATGACGGCAGCCTTTCGCTCTGGCACCTGGCCGACATCCTGGCCTGGATGCAGGAACGGGGTACCCACGCCGTTGCCCAGGCGCTCCATGAACTGGCTGTCGTGGCGATGCAGGTGAATGTCGCCAGGGCCCAGGAACGGGTGGCGAGTGGCAGGTGATGCAGTCCATTGCATCATCGCCGTTGCGCAGGATCAGAAGAACCGGGTCACGCTGATCTTGGCATTGCGCCCCTGGGTGTAGGCGTTCTCGCCCGACAGCTCCGGCCGGATGGCCTTGTTGAACAGGTTGTCCACGGTCAGGTTGACCTCGGTGCCCTTGAGGTACGGCTGCTGGGGTTTCCAGTTGGCGAACAGGCCGTGAATCTCGTACTTCTCATTGCCGAAGTTGTCGTAGTAGCGGTCGCCCAGGGCACTGGCCGGGCCCTCGAAGTACTTGTCACTGGGCAGGTGGTGGGTGGCGCCGACGAACTGCGCGGTCCAGCCGACACGGGCGTCCCAGGACGGAATCTTGACCCCCAGGGTGGTGATCCATTTCGGCGCAGGCACATCCTTGGCCCACACGTCGGGGCCCCAAGGGTTGGTGTAGGCGCCCTCGTGGCGACCTTCCATCCAGGCGTACGACACCGCGCCGAACAGGTAGGTGGAGTCGTAGAACGTCTCGATCTCGAAGCCCTTGTACTCTACGTCGCCGATGTTGCGGTAGTTGCCCATCAGGCCGCCACCGCAGGTGTTGGCGATGCTGCCGCCGGTGGCCAGTTGCTCCTGGCAGCCGACCCCGGTGGCCTTGAAGATCTCGTCGGTGATCTTGTTGCGGAACAAGGTCGTGCGTACCTGGGCGCTGTCGCCCTGGACAAACACGTTGGAGAAATCGCTGATGCTGCCCACGCGCACGCCGGTGATACGTTCCGGGTCGAGATTGCGGCTGGTGGATGTACGGCTTCCCACGCCTTGCACCTCGTACTGCTCATCCAGCACGGGGGCGCGCCAGGTCTTGCTGTAGTCGGCGAACAGCACGGTCTGCTCGGTGGCCTTCCAGAACAGCGACAGGCGTGGCGACCAGCCGCTGTAGGTCTTGTCGCTGTAGTCGTGGCCGGCCGCCGGGTTGTTGTAGTAGGGCGCCTGGTTGGGCTTGCCCTCGTTGGTGACGTGGTCATAGCGCAACGACGGCGTGATGGTCACGCTGCCCAGGGTGACCGCGTCCTGCAGGTAGTAACCCTGGCTGTCGACCTGGCCGCTGGGCATGAAGTACGGCTGGTAGTGGCCATAGTTGTACTTGGGCACTTCATAGGTCTTGCCGGGCATCCACATCTGCGTGTCGCGATCGTGGCGGCGAACCTGCACGCCTGCGGTGAGCGCGTGTTCCAGCGGACCGGTGAGGAAGCTGCTGGTGTTCTTCACATCGAGCATGCGGTCCTTGTACTCGGTGTCCATCTTGCGACCACCGGTGGACGGCTGGAAGAACGCCGTGGCTTCACGCTCGTCGGTCTGCTTGGTGTCGGACTCGGAGTATTTCACCTGCAAATCGACCCACGGATTCTCGATGGGCTGGTACTTGTAGGTGGCCGACCAGGTGGTGTCGATGGTGGTGCGATAGGCCAGGAAGCGTTTGAGAGAGCCTTCATAGCCGTACTTCCTGATGTCCGCCGCCGAGGGGGGCGCCGGGTAGGCGGTGGCGGCGAAGGTGGTCCAGCGGTCGGTTTCGGAGCGCGAGTAGGAAAGGCCCAGGCTGTGCTCGTCGGTGAAGTGGACGTTGCCCTTGAGCAGCATGCCGTCCAGGTCCAGGGCGCTGTAGGGCACGCGCTTGGGGTTGACCGGCCACTGGTTGTTCGGGTCCGGCAGGTTGTCGGCCATTTTCAGGTTGCCGCCGTCGCGCTTGGTGTAATAGACCAGGCCGTCGAAGCGCCGGTCATCGCTGCGGCCGAAAAGCGCCGAGCTGTAGATCTGCTGATGGTCGTTGCTGGCATAGCCATACTTGAGCATGGCGCCGCTGTTGCGGCCTTCCTGCAGCAGGTCGCCGGCGTCCTTGGTCTCCATGTTGACGCTGCCGCCGAAGCCGCCGTTGCCGGTCTTCACCGAGTGCGGGCCTTTCTCCACCTCGATGTGCTTGATCAGTTCCGGCTCGATGAAGATCGTGCCTTGCTGGTAACGCTCGAAGCCGCTCTTGGGCGCGCCATCGAGGGTCATCGGCACGTCCTCGGCGTCGCCCAGGCCCCAGATGTTGATGGTCTGGCCGCCGGGCTTGGCCGAGCCACCCATGTTCACGCCTGGCAAGGTGGCCAGCACGCTGGGGATGTTGTTCGGCTGGTAGCGGTCGATCTGTTCCTGGTCGAGGGTCGAGCGTCCGACGTTGCCGGGCTCCACCTGCTTGCCGTCGCCAACGATGCTCAAGGCGCCGAGCTGGATGCTGTTGTCGGCACTCGGGGCGTCCTCGCGCAGGCGCACCACGTAGGTGTTGCCCATGCGTACGACACTGAAGCGGCTGCCCACCAGCAGGCGCCCGATGGCCGCCTCGGCCTCGAAGTCGCCCTTGAGCGCCGGTGCCTGGGCGCTGCCGAGCAGGGCCTCGTCGAACAGCAGCTGGACCTTGGCCTGCTGGGCCAGCTGGCTCAGCGAACGGGCCAGCGGTTGCGCCGGCAGGTCGAAGGGCACCGGCGCGGCTTCGGCGGCCAGGCTCATGGCCAGGCACAGGGCCAGCAGGGTGGGTCGGGCAGGCAGGCAGTGCAATGGACGCAACGCGGACAACATGAATTCCCCCAAACGGCAAAAGGCCGGAAAAAGCCCGCCATCACGCGGCAGGCGGGGAGGAAGACGCGGCGTTGCGACAAAACCTCACCTGCGAATGATAAAAATTCTCAAATTATTTTTTTAGCGTCGCTCGATGCGCAGGCGCCCGTCGGCGAGCAAGGTGGTCTTGACCGGCAACAGCGCCGGCAGGGCATTGAGCAGGGCGTCCGGGTCGTGCACGTCGAGGTTGCCGGACACCTTGTAGCGGCCGAGCGCCGGATCGGCCAGCACCACCGGGTGCTGGCGATACAGGCCGAGCTCGTCGACCAGGCTGGCCAGTTCGCGGTTGCGGAAGCTCACATGGCCCTCGCGCCAGTCGGCGACTTGCTGCTCACCGAGTTCGTGGCGTGTCAGGCTGCCGCGCGCCAGGTCGTAGGTGGCACCCTGACGGGCTCCGAGCAGCACGGGCGGTTGTCGTTCGCCCGGCGTATCGAACGCCACCTGGCCGTGGGCAACCGCCACCACCAGTTCACGCTCGCCACGGCGCAGGTCGAAGCCGGTACCGACCACGCGCACCCGGCCGCTGCCGGCGTCGACGAACAATGGGCGTTCCTTGTCGGGCGCGACCTCAATGTACAACTGGCCGCGGTCGAGGTGGATCAGCCGCCGTTCGGCGCTGAAGTCCAGGCGCAGGCGGGTCTGGGCGTTGACGTAGAGCTGGCTGCCGTCGGGCAGTTGCAGGGTCTGCAAGGCCTGGCCGGCGGCGATGCGCTGGCTGAAGGCGGTGCTGCCCGCCCCCAGGTTGCCCGCCAGCACCGCGCAGAGCAGGGCCGCCGCGGTTGCCAGGGCCGGGCGCCAGCGTGGTGCGCGGCGCACCGGCAAGGGCACGGGGCGGTTGGCCTGCTTGAGCGCGGCCAGGTCATCCCACAATTGTTCGAACTGGCGGTAGGCGCGGGTGTGCTCGGGCGTCTGCATCCACAGGGCGAACGCCTTGCGCTCCTGGCGCGAAGGCTGGTTGCGGTTGCGGCTGAACCAGCTCGCCGCCTGGGCGTCGATCGGCCGCGGGTCGAGCTCGTCGGTGGGGGTCATGGGAACTGCTCCGTGCCGTTGTCACTGTCCAGGCGTTGCTTGCATTGCAGCAGGGCGGCGGCGATGTGCTTCTCGACCATGCTGACGGAAATGTTCATGCGTTCGGCGATCTGGGCCTGGGTCAGGCCTTCGAAACGGTGCAGCATAAGGGCTTCGCGGCGTCGCGGCGAGAGTTCGCTGAGCACCTGGCGCAATTGATTCAGCCGCTGTTGCTGCTGGGCGTGGTCCAGCGGGTCATTGGCGGGAGTGTCATGTGCCTCGGGCAGGGTGTCGTCGGCCAGCACCGCGTGGCGGACTTTCTGCCGTCGCCAATGGTCGCTCAGCAGGTTGCGGGCCACCTGGAACAGGAACGCGCGCGGCTGCTCCACCTTGGCTCGGTCCCGGTAGCCCAGCCACTGGGCGAACACATCCTGGGTCATGTCCGCGGCATCGCTGGCATTGTCCATGCGCTTGCGCAGGAAATGCAGGATGTCGGCATAGAAACCGTGGGCGACAGGGTCGGGCTTGGGGCGCTGCATGCACGCTTTCCGGGCTGGCGTGGAGGAAAGGGTGCGGATCTTATCGAGAATTATTTACATTTGCAAAGTGATCGATTCAGCGCCGACGAGCGTGGTTGACGGGCACGGCGATCGCCAATTCTGCCAGCCCGAGGGGGTGACTGGCTGAGTCGAAGAAATGCAGGGGAACCTGGGCAAGATCGGCGAAGCGGTCGATAAAGTGCTGCTTCTGGTTGATGATCGAAGCCTCGCTCAATGGCCGGATGGCGATGGCCAGGTGCTGGGGCCGTGCCTGACGGATGGCCTCGAGCAGGTGTTGGTCGCTGGCATCCAGGTGCTGGCCGAACAGGCACAGGCCACCCTGTTCGCGGGCCAGTTGCCCCAGGCTCCAGGACAGGTAGTCGCTGTTGCGGATGGCGCGCAGCTTGTCCTCGCTGCGGCTCTCGTTGACGAACAGCGGCACTTCGCCGGGGATGTTGACGGCGAAGCCTTCGAGCAGCTCGGCCTGTTCCGCGCCGCGCTGGCGGGTGCTGCCGTCGGGTAGTTTAAGCAGGTGCATGCCGCCATGCAGGTGCAGCACGCGAATGCCTTCGACCTGGCTGCGGCGCACATCGAAGAAACCCTGCTCGTCGAACAGGCTGGCGAAACCTTGCGCATCCTGGGCCATGGCCCAGGGCAGGATCAGGTCGTAGTTGCTGGTGTAGACGGTGCGGTACTGGCGCAGCGCCTGGTTGATGGCCGTGCGTGTCGCGTCGGGGAACAGCGGCCAGGGCAGGTGCACGGCGCGCACCGCGTGGATCAACGCTTCCTTGATCGAGTAGTAGCGGTTCAGCGGCGCGGTGGAGTTGATCGCCAGCGCGGCGTTGGCCCGTACCGTGGTGTTCAGGGTGCTGAGCACCGGCTCGAACAGTTCGCTGCCCAGGGCCTTGAACAGCGCCTGGTCGCTCACGCCCAGCGCCTTGTGTCGCACCTGCTGGGCTTGCTCGAACAACGAGAAGTAGCCGAACGGTTTCCACAGCGCGCGGCTGGCGCCGTTGCCCAGCAGCAGGGCCGTGCTGGGGTGGCGCTGGTTGAGGTCGGCCCAGGAGGGCAGGTGGGCGTCGAGTGCGGGCATGGGCGGTCCGTTGGGTGGGGCGGAAAACGCCGGGGACTTTAGCATGTCATGCAGAGTGTGCGAGGCTTGCGCCTTCAAGGACTGCACCGTTGACCTTGCCGGCGTCTTCCGGAGGCCGGCCCCGATCTGCAAAGGACTACCCATGTACAAGACCCTTCTCCTGGCCACCCTGCTGGCGAGCTCTGCCGCCCATGCCACTGATGGCAAGGCCCTCGCCAGTGCCCAGGACATCCCTCACCCGGCCGTGATCGCCCACCGCGGCGCCTCGTTCGACGCCCCCGAGTCCACCACTCCCGCCTACCTGCTGGCTCGTGAACTGGGCGCTGACTACCTGGAAATGGACCTGCAGCGCACCCGCGATGGCGTGCTGGTGGTAGTCCACGACGATGTGCTGGCGCGCACCAGCGACGTCGCCGAACGTTACCCGGAGCGCAAGGCCAGCCCGGTCAGCGCCTTCACCCTGGCCGAGCTCAAGGCGCTGGATGCCGGCAGCTGGTTCAACAAGGCCTATCCCCAGCGTGCCCGGGATGCGTTCAAGGGCCAGCGCATCCTGACCCTGGACGAGGTGATCGACATCGCCGAAGGCAACCCCGAGCGTCACCCCGGCCTGTACATCGAGACCAAGGAACCGGCCCAGTTCCCTGGCATCGAACAGGACCTGAAGAAACGCCTCGAAGCCCGCGGCTGGCTCGACAAGCCGGGCCGGGTGGTGTTGCAGACCTTCGACCGCAACAGCCTCAAGCTGCTGCACCAAGCCATGCCGCAGGTGCCGAAGATCCTCTTGCTGTGGGTGGCCAAGGGCAGCATCGAACCGGCCTCCGGGCAGGACTTCGCCGAGTCCGGCGAGCAGGACAAGTCGGCCTTCTACGCTCGCCAGCAGCCCAAGGACCGTGCCGAGTTCGAGCGTTGGCTCGACTACGCCAAGGCCGGCGGCGCCATCGGTACCGGCCCTTCGGCGATCCGCACCCGCCTGGGCGAGCAGAGCTATTCCGACCTGATCCAGCCGTGGATGAACCAGGCCAGCCATGCCAAGGGCCTGCTGGTGCACGTCTACACCCTCGACGAGGCGGTGGATTTCGACAAGGCGATGAAAGCCGGCGTCGATGGCATCTTCACCAACCGCGCCGCTGAGCTGATGCGTTTCTACGGCCGGCCGTTGCCGCAGAACGAGGGCCAGTTGCTGCGCAAGCTGGGTTACTGATCGACACGATGATGCTAGTGTGGTGTTTCACAAATAACGACCATAACTCGCGGCGTTTTTTGCGCTCATGCGGCGTTGTCGCTCCTCGCCGTAGCTGGGCTACGACTCGTCGCGACGCCTTGCCTGAGCGCAAAAATCGCTCGCGATTTATTGGTCGTATTTGCAAAACACCACACTAGTGTCCTGTCTCGGAAATAAGCTGTTCACTTTTGGCGGCGTCTTGGGCGCCCGGCCGGCGTTACCACTCCTCGCCATAGCCCTGCTATGACTCGTCGCGGCGCCTTGGCCGAACACCCAAGCCACTCGCCAAAAGAGAACGTATTTCCGAGACAGGACACTAGCGATGGCCGATTGGCATGTGTGAGAATGATAGGAATTCCTATTAACGGCCCTCGCCACATCCGCAATGACCTCCCTTTCCCGCGTTTGGCACGCCCAGCCTGCCCTCAAGGCGGCCGTCGATGATCTGCTCGCCCATTACAGCGATCTGCGCCGCTACCTCTGCGGGCGGCTGCGCAATCCTGACGACGCCGCCGATATCGCCCAGTCCAGCTTCGCCCAGGCCTATGCCCACGCGCTCAACGCACCGGTGATCAATGCCCGGGCCTTGCTGTTCCAGGCGGCGCGCAACCTGTGCATCGACCAGTACCGTCGGCGCAGCACCG
Organism: Pseudomonas sp. DVZ6; assembly: GCF_024259445.1. Taxonomy (NCBI): domain Bacteria; kingdom Pseudomonadati; phylum Pseudomonadota; class Gammaproteobacteria; order Pseudomonadales; family Pseudomonadaceae; genus Pseudomonas; species Pseudomonas sp. DVZ6. Next base: position 64,202 of record NZ_JANCLM010000012.1, on the reverse strand, counting down.
AACTGGCGGCGCTGGAAGACTGGCTGGCGCGGGCCGATTGGCTCAGCCCCAGCGTGGAAGAGATCATGATCGCGCGCGAGCAGCTGCAGCACCTGATCGCCCGCATCGAACGGATGCCCAGGCTGCGCCGTGAGGTGTTCGTTCGCGTGCGCCTGCACGGCCACAGTCACCGTGAGGTGTGCGAGGCCCTGGCGCTGTCGGCCAAGTCGGTGGAGCTGCATATCGCCCGGGCGGTCTTCGACCTGTCCGAGCTGCGCCTGGCGAGCCTTCATGACTGAGCCGGCTGCGCCGCGCAAGGTGCAACAGGCGCTGGTCTACCTGGCGGCGCTGCAAGGGGACGATCCGGAGCGCGTGCGCAAGACTCACGGCTTGGCGCAGCGCTGGCGCGGGCGCAGCGCCGAGCATGAGCGCGCCTGGCTGGAAGCCGAGCAGCGTTGGCAGCTGGTTCACCGCCTCGCGCCGCAGCTGCGTGGCGCGTTGCAGCCGCAGGCCTGCGATGTCGGTCGCCGGCGGGTGTTGCGCCAGGGCGGCGCGCTGGCCTTGCTGCTGGCTGCCGGTGGCTGGCTGGGCTGGATGTACAAGCGCACCGCAGCGTTCCAGCAGGACCTGCAGACGGCCCACGGGCAAGCGCCGGAGGCGCTGGCGTTGCCGGACGGCAGCCAGTTGCTGGTGGCGGCCGAAAGCAACCTGCGCGTGTGTTTCGATCATGGCCAGCGCCAGGTCCTGCTGCTGCACGGCAACGTGTTCTTCGATGTCGCCCATGAGCTGTGGCGACCGTTCCTGATCAGCACGCGCCTGGGCCTGGTGCAGGTGCTGGGCACCGCCTTCACGGTCAGTGACCGTGGCGACCGGGTCCAGGTGGCGGTGGCCAGGGGGCGGGTCCAGGTGCGCGACCTGCAAGGTGGCGAGCAGGTGCTGCAGGCCGGCGAACGCATCTGCCTGGATGGCCAGGGGCGGCTGGGCAGCTTGCGTGCCGGTGGCCGGTTTGGCCCGGACCTGGCGCACTGGCAGCGGGGTTGGTGGTCGTTCACCGACCAGCCGCTGGTCGAGGTGATCGGCGAGCTCAATGCCTATGTCGGGCGGACCGTTCGGGTCGATCCGGGGGTGGCCAACCAGCGATTGACGGGCAGCTTCCCGAGCGACCGCCCCGAGGTGTTGCTTGAGGCGTTGCCGGGGATCCTGCCGGTCAGGCTGCTGGAGCAGGGTGGCGAGCGTCTGGTCGTGCCGCGCTGACGCCCAAAAAAGTTTGAGGGGTAAACCGCCGCTGCCGCGTCATCAGCTGTGAACCCACCTCCTGCAAGGACCGATCATGTCGCTTTTCACCCCCCGCTTCCCCGGCACCCTGCGGCGCCTGGCCCTGGCCTGCGCCCTCGGCGGCAGTGGCCTGGCCCTGGCCGATAGCCAGCCGCTGAACCTCGACCTGCCGGGGCAGTCGCTGGAGGCCACGGTGCATGCCCTGGCCCATGAATCGGGGGTGGCGATCGCCGCCGACAGCCGTGTGCTGGCCGGGCGCAGCGCGCCTGCCTTGCAGGGCCGCTACACGGTGTTGCAGGCCCTGCGCCAGCTGCTGGCCGGCAGCGACCTGGTGGCGGTGGAAGAAAACGGCGTGATCATCCTGCGCGGCCCGACCGACCAGGGTGCCCTGACCCTGGGGGCGACCACGGTCAATGCCTCGGGCTTCAACAGCGACCTGCCGGAAAGCTACAGCGGTGGCCAGGTGGCCCGTGGCGCGCGCATCGGCATGCTGGGCAACCGTGACCTGATGGACACCCCCTTCAGCGTCACCGCCTACACCGCCAAGACCATCGAGAACCAGCAGAGCGGCACGGTCGGCGCGGTGTTGCGCAACGACCCGTCGATCCGCTTCAGCACCGGTGAAGGGCATGCCTACGAGAACTTCATGATCCGTGGCTATGCCCTGGACTCCACCGAGCTGGCGCTGGGTGGACTCTACGGCCTGGCGCCCGATGGTCACGTGCCGACCGAATTCCTCGAGCGCGTCGAAGTGCTCAAGGGACCGGGCGCGCTGCTCAATGGCATGGCGCCCAACGGTGGTGTCGGCGGGGTGGTCAACCTGGTGCCCAAACGCGCCGGCGATGCGCCGTTGACCCGCCTGACCACCAGCTACGTGTCCGATGGTTATGTCGCCGAGCATATCGATGTCGGCCGGCGCTTCGCCGATGGCCGCTTCGGCATTCGCTTCAATGGCGTCTACGGCAGCGGCGACACGGGTGTCGACGAACAGTCCAAGGACCGTACCCTGGCGGCGCTGGCCTTGGACTATCGGGGCGATGACTTCAAGCTCGAACTGGATGCCTACGAAAACCACGAGAAACTGGAAAACGGCAGCCCGATGATGGCCGGCTTCAGCGGCCTCAACCACGTAACCCGCGCACCCAAGCCGGACACCAACATCCTCGAAGGCATCCACGCCCGGCAGATCAGCAAGGCCGTGGTGGTGCGAGGCGAGTACCAGCTCGATGACAGCTGGAGCGCCTACGCCAGCGTAGGTGGCGCGCGCACGCGCTACGATGGTTTCCTCAACGGCACGCGGGTGGTGGTGAACAAGGCCGACGGCACGGCTACGGGGGAAACCTACAACCAGGCCGGCTACACCCACAGCCTGTCTACCGAGGCCGGTCTGCGCGGCAACTTCATGACCGGCCCGGTCAGCCACCAGATGGTGCTCAGCACCACCTTGCTGCACCAGGACATCGGCCGTGCGCCAACGGTCACCGGAGCCAAGTACCCCACCAACATCTACCACCCGGGCAAGGCGATCATCGCCGGCGACCACGGCAGCAGCACCAAGACCGGCGACAACACCCTGTCGAGCTTTGCCGTGGCCGATACCCTGGGCTTCATGGACGAGCGTGTGCTGCTCACCCTCGGAGTCCGCTCCCAGCGCGTGCGGCAAAAGATGAGCAACCCTTCGTACGACGAGCAAAAGCTGACCCCGGCCGTGGGTATCGTGCTCAAGCCCTGGGACGCGCCGGTGTCGTTGTATGCCAACTACATCGAGGGCCTGACCCAGGGCGGCATGGTCACCGACCAGAAGGCCGCCAACTACGGCGAGCAGTTCGCGCCCTATGTCGCCAAGCAGATGGAGGCCGGGGTGAAATGGGACCTGGGCGACTTCACCCACACGCTGGCGGTGTTCCAGATCGACAAGCCCAGCATGATCTACGACAAGCCCAGCAATCGCTACAACGATGACGGCGAGCAGCGCAACCGAGGGGTTGAGTGGACGATGTTCGGCGAAGTCGTCCCCAGCGTGCGCCTGCTCGGTGGCGTGACTTACACCCGTGCGGTGCTGAGCAAGACCGCCAATGGCGCCATGGACGGCAACACCGCCCGCGGCGTGCCGGCCTGGTCGGCCAACCTCGGCGCCGAGTGGGACCTGCCCGGGGTCGAGGGCCTGACCCTGACCGCCCTGGGTATCCACAGCAGCTCCCAGTACCTCGATTCCGCCAACCAGTTGAAGATCCCGCAGTGGACCCGCTACGACCTCGGCGCGCGCTATGCGACCAAGGTGCTGAGCAAGGAGGTGACCCTGCGTGCCAGTCTGGAGAACGTCGAGAACCGCGCCTATTGGGCCGGCGTGTTCAACGATGGCTACGCCACCGTCAGCGAACCGCGCACGCTCAAACTCTCCGCCAGCGTCGACTTCTGAGGTGGGCATGCAGCGATTCAAGCGCTTGAGTGGTGCATGGCTGCTGGCTGCACTGTGCTCGAATGCGGCCCTGGCGGCCGCGCACGCCGATCTTGAGGTTGGAAAATCGGTCGCCGGCCAGGTCGACGCAGCGCATCCGCCAACCTGGCAGTTGGCGCTCAAGGCCGGGGACCTGGTGCGTGGTCGGGTCGACGGTGATGTCAGCCTGCGCCTGCTGGATACCGAGGGGCGGCCGTTGCGCCTGCTGATCGACGGCCTGGATCAACCCCGTGAGTTCCTGTTCGTCGCGCCGCAGGATGGCCGCTACGGAGTGCGCGCCGAACCCTTGGCGATCCGACCGGCAGAACGCTTCAGCGTGAGCTTGGAGCAGGTGCAGCCGGCCAGCGAGCAACGTCGAACTGCTGCGCCCCTGCTCAGCCCGACAATGCGTGCTCTGCAGCAGCAACTGGCGTCTGGTGGAGGCACCGATGCGTTCTGGAAAGCACGTGCGGGCGAAGGGACGCCGCTGGTCGAAGTAATTCCAGGGCAGCCGGACAAGCGGCTGGTCACTTTCCTCTGGCGTGGCGCACGGGACAATGTGCGGATGTTCGGTGCGCCTTCTGGCAACCACGAGCCCCTGTCCCGGATGGGTGCGAGCGATGTCTGGTTTCACAGCTTCGAGGTGCCAGCGGCCACCCGCCTGAGTTACCAGATGGCCCCGGATGTGCCGGTATCCGACGACCATCGGGTGATCCTCGCCAGCACCCGGCGCGACCCGCTCAACCCCAACACCTTCGCCGACGCCAGCGGCGATGCCTGGTTATCGCGCTCACGCCTGGAGCTTGCGGATGCGGCGCCCCAGCCCTGGGTCGCCGAGCGTGCCGGGGTGGCCCGTGGCAGCCTGGAGCGCAAGCGCCTGGCCAGCGAGGTGCTGGGCAACGAGCGCGATATCTACCTCTACCGCCCGGCGGGCTGGCGCCCGGGCAAGGCTGACCAGGCCTTGCTGGTGCTGTTCGATGCCCATGCCTACACCCGCCAGGTGCCGACCCCGACGATACTCGACAACCTGATGGCCGACGGCCTGATCCCGCCCACCGTGGCGCTGATCATCGCCAACCCCAGCAGTGAAAGCCGCGAGCGGGAGTTGCCGCCCAACCCACTGTTCGCCCGCTTCATGGCCGAAGAGCTGATGCCCTGGGCCAGCCGCCAGGGACTGGCGGCGCCGGCTTCGCGCACCGTGGTCGCCGGGTCCAGTTACGGCGGCCTGGCGTCGGCCTACATGGGCCTCAGGCACCCGGAATTGTTCGGTAATGTGCTGAGTATGTCCGGCTCCTACTGGTGGCCGATGGCCGGTGAAGAGCCTGGCTGGTTGACCCGCGAGTACGTCAAGGCGCCGCGTCAGCCGTTGCGGTTCTACCTGCAGGCGGGGCTGTTCGAGGGACCGAGGATCCTCGATACCAACCGCCATCTGCGCGATGTGTTGAAAGCCAAGGGGTACCGGGTGGAACAGGTGGAGTTACCTGCCGGCCATGACTATCTGCAATGGCGCGGGAGCCTGCCCTGTGGGTTGATCAGCTTGCTTGGGCAGGGGACACAGGCTGTGGCGCGGGCTTGTGTGCCGTAAGCGTTCGGCGATAGATCGTCCGCGCCTATGAGATCGAGCGCCGCCCGCGCGGCGCATCGCGACGCAAGGCCGCTCCTACATTTGTTGCAACGTGCCTAACCTGTCAGGCCATGGTTGCCCGCCTTGGTGCATGTCTTGAGACAGGTGAAGCGCCAGTAGTGCTCACGCTGAAACCGCGTCGTACCCACAAGGCGGACCCGGCAATGGCACAGGATTGACTGGCCCGAAACAGATGTAGGAGCGGCCTTGTGCCGCGATGCGCCGCGCGGGCGGCGCTCGGTCTTATAGGCGCTGCAAGGCTATCGTCTGGCACCTGGTCGCCTACATGAGGTCAAAAGTTCCTACCCAGGGGTCATTGTTCCCATTTGCGCAGGGTGGCCACCTGCACGTCGATCATCTTGGCAAAGCGTACCAAGGATAGCCCGGTCGCCTTGCGGATGTTCCTGAACTGAAGGGCGTCGATTTCAAACTGGCGGGAGGGGAGGCGTTTGCCATGGATGATCTCATCCATCTGTTCAACGCTTTCCATAAGCTCTTCGAAGTGGTGGCTCATATGGCTACCGTGCTCCTTTTCTGAGATTGATGGTGATCCTCGAAGTGTACTGATCATTACGAGCGCGGTTATGTCATTCCCTTCAGTTAGTGATGTAGTCCCTCTCCCTCAACCCGCCTCTCCCTCCCGCCGAGCCCTGTTGCGCCACACCCGATACGCCCGAATCCCCGCCCGTACCGAGCCGAACAGCAACTTCTCTTCCATTTCCCGCGCCATCCCGGAACGCACCAGCATGCGCAGGAAGGTGCCGCGGGCGCGGGCGATGGCGAAGTGGATGCCCTGGGCGGCGAGGGTGTCGCGCACTTCGCGCAGGGCCGCCACGCCACTGACGTCGATGCTGGTCACGGCCTCCGCGTCGAACAGCACCACCTGTGGTTTCTCCACGCCCTGCACGGCTTCGAGCAGGCGCATCTTGAAGTAGTCGGCATTGAAGAACAGGATCGCATCGTCGAAGCGATACACCACCAGGCCCGGGACGGTGCGGGCGTCCTTGTGCTGGCGCACGTCCACCTGGCCCTCGATGCCCGGCACCCAGCCCAGCACGGCGTCGGTGGGCTGGTAGATGCTGTAGAGCAGGCGCAGGATGGCCAGGGTCACGGCGAACACGATGCCCGGCAACACGCCCAGGCCGAGTACGCCGACCGTGGTCAGCAGGCACAGCCAGAACTCGAAACGGCTTAGCTTGCGGATGGTCTTGAGCGACTTCACGTCGATCAGCCCCCAGCCGGCCATCAGCAGCACCGCGCCCAGCGCGGCCTGGGGAATCCAGGCCATGGGCGCGGTGAAGAACAACAGGATCAGGGCGATCACCAGGGCGGCGATGATGCCCACCAACTGGCTCTTGCCGCCGACCATGTCGTTGACCGCGGTGCGCGAATCGGCGCCGCTGATGGCGAAGCCCTGGGATATGCCGGCGGCCAGGTTGCTCACGCCCAGGGCGAGGAACTCGTGGTTGGCGTTGATCGCGTAGCCATGGCGGGCGGCGAAGCTGCGGGCGGTGAGCATGGCGCTGCAGAAACTGATGGTGGCGATACCCAAGGCGTCGCGCAGCAGGCTCTTGGTTTCCGCCAGGCTGCTCTGCGGCCAGGCCAGTTCCGGGATGCCCGCCGGCACCGGGCCGAGGATCGCTACCCCATAACGGTCAAGACCGAACAGCCCGGCCAGGGCGGTGAACACCACCACGGTCACCAGTGCCGCCGGCAGTCGCGGGTAGCGTCGCGGCAGCCAGACCAGCAGGCCCAACCCGGCCAGGCCGATGGCCAGGGTCAACCAGTGGATCTCGCCCAGGCGCTGGAGGAAGTTGATCAGGCTGAGGATGAACCCATCGCCTTCGATCTTGAAACCCACCACCTTCGACAACTGCCCGGCGAGCAGGCTCAGGCCGATGCCGTTGAGGTAGCCGATGAGGATCGGCCGCGAGAAGAAGCTGGCGATGAAACCGGCCCGCGCCACCCCGGCGGCGATCAGCATCACGCCCACCAGCACGGTGACGATCACCGACAGTTCGGCGATGCGGTGCGCATCGCCCATGGCCAACGGCGCCACGGCCCCGCCAATCATGGCGCAGGTGGCGGCGTCCGGGCCGACCATCAATTGCCGTGAACTGCCGATCAGGGCATAGACCATCATCGGCAGCACGCAGGCGTACAAGCCGTACTGCGGAGGCAGGCCGACGATCTGCGCATAGGCGATGGCAATGGGGATCTGGATCGCGGCCACCGACAGGCCGGCCTGCAGGTCAGCGTGGAACCATTCGCGGCGGTAGTGCAACAGGTTGGCCAGGCCTGGTAGCCAGCGGGAGAGAAACATGCGCAGTCCTTTGGAATTGTTTCAGCAAGCTTAGCGGTTATGCACCGCGAATCACTGGGCATTCAAGCCAATCGGCGCGGCGCTGGCCATGGGCCAGATCAACAAAGGAACGCTGGGAACGAAAAAAGGAGCCGAGGCTCCTTTTGACAGCGACGACGTGGTTGGAACGTCGTGCGGGGAATGCGAGTGCATTGACAGAAAGACGGCGCACATGTTGGCCAGGGCCGCTCAGGTCAGCGGGCCACCCTCTTCTTCATGCTATTGGAAAGTTTCTCTCGAGTTCCATCGGGCGATACGGGTCTTCTGCCGTCCGAACGTATTCTCTGCCAGAGAAGCGATCAGGTTCGAGCTCAACGCGGAGGCCAACGAAAAATTCATAGGACCATAGCTTGGCATAATGGCACTCGGTAATGCAGTCCACTGCTCTTCTTCTAGCATGTTGTAAGCATCTTCGATCGCTTCACAATCATCAGGTACAAAGTGAAAAGAGGTGCATATTTGGTGCAAATAACCGCCAGAAACAACCGGTATGCCTAGTGCTTTGGTGATCATCCAACCTTCTCTCGCCAGCGTCGGTGGATTGTCTGCGGTAATGGCAACGCCATGAATATTTGTCATGGCCAGTTGATGAATCCCATCTGTTCCCGGGCTGGCGTCTACGCAGTCAACCTCTATATCCTCGAATCGAGCTTCCAAGGCACGTTTTAGTACGTCCACCTTTTTGTGATTAACATCGCTAAGTACCCAGAATAACTGACGGTTCAAATTGCTTCTCTCGACAACGTCAGTGTCTACCAGGCAGAACTTTCGTATTCCCGCACCCGCCAGCAACATGGCGAGCGAACTGCCAATTCCACCGCAACCGACAATCAATACCCTGGATTGCCGAAGGTTTTTCAAGTCGGCAATCAAGCTTGTGCAGTTTTTTGCGTAGCAGAGTAGATAACTTGCCGTCCTGCTCGTCTGAGGTTCCGCCAGAAGGCCAAGTACTGCATTAACCTCAGCAGGGGTTCCTTTTACAAGCGAGCCGGCAGCATGCAGCGCTTTGTGCAATGCACTCTCTGAGTTTTCAGGGATCTCCACAATGGCATCAGGCCCGTTTACAAAGAGCGATCCGGGCCTGCTTGAGAACAATGTGGAGGGCGCAACAACGCCTGTCGCTATTCCTTTTGAGTAAAACACCAGATCTTCCATATCATCTCCAACAAGGCCAGAGCTCTTGAGCTCTGGCCTTGATCTATCAATTACGGCAAGAGGGGAGCATGGCGACCCCAGGCAAGCAGCCTGGGCCTGCTGCCACGGTCAACTGATGAGGGGTCACACTCACTTCTTTAGTCGCCACACTCACTTCTTTAGTCGTAAGTTTTTGAGCATCCTTCTCTTGATGCAGAGCGGCCTGGGCTGCAGGAGAGCCGATTAGAACTGCTGCTGCTACACCAATCATCTTCTTCATCATGTAACTCCTGTATGAGAACGGTTATCGTTCGCCTCGGACATTATTCTCTAAATGATTCTCAGTCAAGATGTAAAAACAGATTTTTATCGATGAAAGCACCGTTGATGGTGTCAGTGCGTTGCCTATGAGGCGTTGAGCCGGTGCAGCCAGGGAACGAGGCTTTATGGCGATTGGCCATCGCTTGAGCGGCGGTGCAGTCTGATTCTGGTTCGCAGGCAGATATAAGGAATAAGAGCCTTTTATTCCGTTCGTTCGGCAATAGATCGAAGAGGTTGACAAGGTGAAAAATAACATCCATCATCGCGAATGATTATCATATCGATCACCGGGAGGGATGCCTGTGAAATGCTCAGCTGAAGTAATAAATACCGATAAATCTTCACCCTTTCAGGGGATGTCATATCCCGATCTTGTAGCGTACATGAAGCAAGAAAATACGCCTCCAGGTGCTGGCTTCACGCTTGATTATTGGATTGAAAACGCATTCATCGATGGTTCATCTTTTCTACTGGATTTAGCGTGCTCAACCGGATTTAGCTCTAGATATTGTTATGATAAAGTGGGTGCCACAGCTGAAGGGGTTGATTTGAGCCATAAGGCTGTGGAAGTAGCAAACGAAAAAGCAAAGGTTGTTGGGGCAAGTCGCAATGCCTATAAAGTAGGGGATGCCTGTCAATTGCCCTATGCGGATCATACATTTACTCACGTACTGGGTGGGTGTAATTTCGCCTTCATTCAAGATCGTGAAAAAGGGATTTTAGAGTGCAAGAGAGTGCTTAAGGATAATGGCATTCTGTGCGTGTCGAACTATTTTTATTTTGAGACGCCTCCAGTCGATGTCATCGATGCGGTCGAACGATCATTGGGATGGCGTCCTGACCCCTCTTGGGATTACGATTATTGGAACAACTTTTACCAGCGCGCTGGCTTTGTCCTGGGGTCTGAGATGAAGTTTGGTCTGGAGGTAAAGAGCGAGAGTGAGTTATTTGACAGCATCTGCTCATACATAAGGGATGAAAATGAATGTACAAGCCAGCTCGACGCCAGCCTGCAGGAGCCGCTGATCAAGCACTTCTATGAAGTTAGAAAAAGCCTGAATGAGCAAAGGAACTATCAGGGGGTTGCAATCCAGCTATGGCACAAGTGAAGCCGAAGGAAGATTTACTGAGGATTATTGGCAGGATTGCCAGCGAGCCATCCTCTTCTGGCGAGCCGTTCTTTGTTTTTGACCTCGATGCATCCTTGGAAAACGCTGCTGCTTTTCAAGACGCTGCGAGGCGTGAGTTTGAGAAGGTTTCACTTAGGGCGTCGATCAAATCATGCAATGTCGGCTTGTTTTGCGAGCGGCTCAGGCAGTTAGGCTATGGGGCCGAGGTGTGTAGTTTAGAAGAACTCGGGTTGGTTGAACGCGCCGGGTTCAGTTCCTCGGATATCATATTTGACGGCCCGTTGAAGACGGATGAAGAGTTAGGCTACTGTATCGATAACGATGTGCTCGTCCAGATTGATGGCCTGGGAGAGCTTGAGCGAGTCTGTGAAATAGCCCAGGCCAGACTCAAGAAAGTAGATGTTCTTGTCCGTCTAACCCATTTGTATAAGGATCAGGGTTATTCCAGGTTTGGCATGTCCGGCTCTGAATTTACCGCTGAGGCCGCCCCCCTGCTCAAAGATTGCAGCTTCGTTGAGCTCAAAGGATTTCACTTCAATTTTGGTTCGAACCTTTCTTCCCATCTTCCCATCGTAGAAGGACTTTCTCACTGGGTAGAGTTACTGAATACATGGATGCCGGAAAATGGCGTATTAGATCTGGGCAGCGGTTTTCCAGCAGATTCATTCAGCGATGACCCCGGGACGTCGACCCCTGACGCTGCCCAGTTTTTCTCTGGTATAAAGTCTTATCTGCTCGACAAATTTGGAATCAAGGCCAATGCCTGGACATACCTGTTCGAGCCTGGCCGGGTATTGAGCGAAGACTTTGGATACTTGGTAGGCAGGGTCGTAGATTCTAAATGGAGGAATGGGATCGAGATACTGCAGAGTAATCTTGCAGTCAACTGGGTGGGGTCCATGCGGTCATGGCATCATCTGGTCGCGCCTTTGGACCACGCCCGACCTCCCGCCAGAGCGACTCAGTATATCGCTGGCTTCAACTGCTTCGAGCAAGATTATTTAACCGCGATAGGTTCTGAGTTTTCGTTAAAGGCAGGTGATTGGTTTTATATCAGGGGCTGTGGCGCATATGATCTGCAGACGATGACTGAGTGGGTAAGGCGTCGTCCGGTGGTCTTGGCAGTAGTCAATGGCGATGTGGAGGTCGCGAGGCCTCGTGGGTTGACGAACGGGCTGTGCTCTGACGATCTATACCTTGCGTATGAATCCATAGATGTAAATGAGGACATATCGCTCCTTCAAGCAAGACCACGATTTGCTGACAAACTATATCCGATCATCGACAGGAACAGGCAGGGCTTTTCTGAAGCGATGCATTGGCCACGCTATTCGACCAGCCTCAAGAGCGTTCAAGATTTCTTGTTGCAGTCTCAGCTTGAACATCAGAAGGGAGCGTCGAAAACTTACGTCGTACACTTCAGGGGCGAGCCATGTGGCATGCTTTCATTTCACGAAATAGATTCGTCAAATAAAACGGCCTATATTGGATATTGGCTCGATCCTGACCGCCGTGGTTGCGGCATCATCACCCAAGCCCTACAGGCTCTTATCTCACACTATGCCGATGGCGGAGATATTCAACGATTCGTTATCAAAGTGTCCGTGCACAACGGCCCAAGCAATCGAGTCGCGCAGCGCTGCGGATTCGCGTTGGAGGGCACTCTTAAACGATCAGAAAGAATTGGCGACCGTTACGTCGACCAAAATATTTATGGGCGTGTTGTGGAGTGAATGTTCAAGTGGGAGGAGGGCAGTAACGCAGCGCCCTTTTGACCGCTGGCTGGCGGGGCTATGTCCGGGTTGAGCGGAAGGCCAGATCAATGCTTTGGCGCAGAGACGAAAAAAGGAGCCGAGGCTCCTTTTGACGGCGACGACGTTATTGGAACGTCGTGCGGGGAATGCGAGTTGGAGCGGGTAGAGGGAATCGAACCCTCCTCAATAGCTTGGGAAGCTATAGTTTTACCAATAAACTATACCCGCTTCGAAGCACGACTTTTTACCAGAACCCTCGCCGAATGAGAAGCCCAAGGCTGCAAAAAAGCCTGTCGGCGACCCGTAGCCTGCGGGTATCGAGGGCTACGGGGCGCCGATGCGCTCAGATGGCCAGTGCATGCTGCCCCGTTTCCTGTGAGTAGCGGTGGCGGGATTCGCGCAGAGCCGGCTTGAGGAAACCGAGCATCGCACTGCGGGTATCCTCGCAGGCGGTCTTGTGCTCCATGTCGAGGAAGTGGCCGGCGCCCTGGATCACGCTGAACTGGCTGCGCCCGACATGGCGGCTGAACTGGCGGGCATCCTCGACGGTGGTGTACTCGTCGCGGTCGCCGTTGATGAACAGCACCGGGATGTCGATGTTGCGCGCGGCCTTCAGCGCCCGTTCCAGGTCGTGGTCGAGCACCTGGTTGATGTGGAAGTGCATCTGCGCGTATTCGTGGCTGTCCAGGCTGCTGACGTGGCGGTAGTTGAAGCGCTTGAACAGCGACGGCAGGTACTTGCCGATGGTGTCGTTGACCAGGTTGCCCACCTGGTAGCGGTCGCAGGCGGCCAGGTACTGGCAACCGCGGTCCAGGTAGTCGCGCATCGGTTCGTTGATCACCGGCGAGAACGAACTGACGATGGCCTTCTTCACCAGCCGCGGCTGGTGCGCCAGCGCCAGCAGGGTGCAGGCACCGCCCCAGGAGAACGACAGGACATGGTCGGCACGGAAATGCTCGATCAGTTCGAGCAGGATGTGCGCCTCGGTCTCCTTGGTCAGCAGCCGTTCATGGCGGTTGTGCGGTTTGGACTTGCCGGCATACGGCTGGTCGTACAGCACCACGTTGAACTGCGGGTGCAGGCTGCGCACTGTCTGTGCAAAGGACGCCGTGGTAGCCAACGAGCCATTGATCAGGATGATCGTCTTTTCGGCGCCCTGCGCGCGATGGAACTCCGTGTAAACCCGGTACTGCCCTTGGATATCAAGTACAGCGATTTCTGGCCTCATGTCATCGACTCCTGGCGCAAAAAGGGTATTCGCGTCACCTGGTGGCGTGTGCGATCGGCAGGCGGGCTAGGCGCCGAATCGACCGGACAGGCCATTAGGGTGCACGTGCTTTATGACAGGTAGGCATTCGCCTGGAACGGAAACCGGTGGGCCCTTGTGTCGATCCTTGACGCGTGTAGTCGACGGTATTGTTGTGCGGGCGATTACCGTGCCCCAGGGCATCGAGACCCCGGGTGGCCGGTAAAGGGCGTCTTGGACTGCGGTTGTGACCGTTGAGTCACATGCAGACCGACGAGTTAGCAGTCAAGCAGGGAGGGCGGGATCGCGCAAGTGCCGTTGGAGCAATCTTTCGTGGGAAACCGCCGAATGGTGGATCGGCCGCATACACGCCCTGTAGGAGCGGCCTTGTGCCGCGAAAGGGCTGCGAAGCGGCCCCACGACCTCCGCGTCGAGGTAGAAATTGCCGGGGCCGCTGCGCGGCCCTTTCGCGGCACAAGGCCGCTCCTACAGGGGCATGCAAATCCGCTCAGACCGAGGCGATTTCCTCGGCGGTCAGCGCCCTGAACGCTCCTGGAAGCAATATCGGGTCCAGTGTGATCGAACCCATGCTTTCCCGATGCAGCCCCACCACCTTGTTCTGGAAGTGCCCGAACATCCGCTTCACCTGGTGATAACGCCCCTCGACGATGACCAGACGTGCGCTGCGCGGGCCGAGGATATCCAGCTGGGCGGGCAGGGTGGTGAGGTCTTCGAAGGCGAAGTAGAACCCTTCGCGGAACCTGTCGACGTAATGTGCGCCGATCTCGTCCTCGGTGTGCACCAGGTAGGTCTTGGGCTGCTTGGTCCGTGGCTGGGTCATGCGTCGCGACCACTGGCCATCGTTGGTCAGGATCATCAGCCCGGTGGTGTTGTAGTCCAGGCGCCCGGCGATGTGCAGGTCATCGCGCAGCTCTGCCGGCAGCAGGTCGAGCACGGTACGGTGCTGCGGGTCCTGGGTGGCGCTGACGCAACCGGTGGGCTTGTGCAGCATCAGGTAGCGCGCCGGACGGCCGGCCTGGAGCACCTGCTCATCGACCTCGACGCGGCTGAATTCACGCACCTCCAGCAACGGGTCGGCGGTCGGCAGGCCATCCACGCGCACGCGCCGCTGCGCCAGCAGCAGGCGTACTTGCTGGCGGTTGTAGCAGGGCAGGTTGCCGAGGAATCGGTCGAGGCGCATGGGGCGGGTCGCTTGCGGGAAATCGGCGCGCAGTCTAGCGGATCGTGTGCACTGGCGCTGCCTTGAGTTGCCCATCGACCTGCGCGCAGCGCGGGCACAGGCAAGCCTTGTCGCGCAGTTCGGTGGGCAAGGCCTCGATCACTGTTGGGTCGATGGCCACTTCGAAGCACCAGCAGCCTTGCGTGGCGTTGCGCGGGTCGGCCAGGCCGCACCGGTTGAGGGCGCCGCAGGCGGGGCAGTGTCGAGGATCAGGCATGGTCGGTTCCGGGCATTTCGCTGCAGACACGGTTGCGTCCGCCTTGTTTGGCACGATAGAGCGCGTGGTCGGCGCGGGTCAGCAGGCTGTGCAGGCTGTCGTCGCGCTGCAGGGCGGACAGGCCGATGCTCACGGTCAGGCGCAGTGGCTGGTCGGCATGGCTGAAGGTCAGTTGCTCGGTGCGCCGGCGGATCTTTTCCGCCACCTCGATGGCCTGGCGACCTTCGGCTTCGCGCAGCAGCACGATGAACTCCTCGCCGCCCCAGCGGCACAGTATATCGGACTGGCGCAGGCTGCCCTGCAGCACATTGGCGAACTGGCGCAGCACTTCGTCGCCGGCCAGGTGGCCGTGGGTGTCGTTGAGGGTCTTGAAGTGGTCGAGGTCGATCAGCAGGGCGACCAGCGGCGCGTTGTCGCGCTGGGCTTCGATAAGGGCCTGGCCGGCCAGCAGGTCGAAGCTGCGGCGATTGGGCAGGCCGGTGAGGCTGTCGAGGGTGGCCAGCGCTTCGGCGTTGTCCTGGTGCCGCTTGACCATGGCATTGAGCAGCGACAGGACCACCAGGGTGATCATGGCGCAGATCGCCAGGTTCAGGTACAGCGACTGGCGGATGCGGTCCAGGGCGCCGGTTTCGCGCTTGTCCACCAACAGGTACCAGTCCAGTTCCGGCAGCAGGCGCACATTGAGGAAGTGACTGTGGCCGTCGTTGTCGGTGTACTCGTGGCTGCCGCTGGCCGGTGTCGGCATGCGTGCCAGCAGGTCCTGCCACTGGCTGCTGTCGGCCAGTTGCTGGCCAGCCCGCAGGCCATGGGGGCCGCCGTCGGAGCCGGTCAGCAGGACCTTGCCCTGGGCATCGGTGAACAGCACCGAGCGCTGGTAGCGCCGTTGGTAGTCGTCGATCAGGCGGACCACCGACTCCACGCTCAAGCCCACGCCGGCGGCGCCGATGAAGCGCTGCTGGTAGTCGAGCACCCGGTGGTTGATGAACACGGTGAGCTTGTCCTGGTTGGCCATGTCCAGGTCGACGTTGATCTCGTAGGGTTTGCTCGACTGGCGCAGGCGAAAATACCAGGCGTCGCGCCAGGCGTCGGCCCGCACCTGCTTGAGCACGCCCTTGGCCTGGTAGTAGGTGAGGCTGCGGTCGGAGACGAAGAAGCTGGTGCAGGTGGCCTGGCTGCCCATCACGGCGCCCAGGTAGCGGGTGATGCGCCCGGTGTCCTGCTCGCCGGCCAGCACCCAGTCGCGCAGGAAGGTATCCTGGGCCATCATCGAGGCGATCAGCACCGGGCGGATCAGGTCCTTCTGGATCTCCGAGTAGACGTTGTCGGAGGTCAGCGGCAGCTCGGTGTTGACGATGCCGTCGCGGATCGCCCCGCGCGAGGCGTAGTAGCCGAGCAGCGAAGTGGCCAGGAAGCCACCGGCCAGCAACAGCAGCAGGGCGAAGATCAGCGAGCGTTGCGAGAACAGGGTGGAAGGCGAGGGCATGATCGTCCCGTGAGGTGTGCCGGTGGCCACATTCTAGAGAGATGACCGAAAAATGACTGCATGTTTTTCGGCGTTACAGGACCTGTTTCAATTTGTTGCGAAAATGGCACTGAACCCGGTTGCCACGGTCTTATCCTGTGTCGACCAACAGCTTGTCGTCGACGCCCGCCAGCGTCGCTGTGCCGGGCATCCCTGCGGTCCAGGAGGCCGCCATGTACCCACGAATCCTGCTCGTCGTCCTGCTCGGACTGCTGACCTCCGCCTGCGCCCCCTATTACGAGAGCGGCGGCTATTACCGCAGCGACTACTACACCAGCGATCGCTACGTTTACCCAGGCTACTACCGCCAGGACCGCTACTACGTGGTGCCGCAGACCCGTTACTACTATCAGCCCGCGCCGCGTTACTACAGGCCGGCGCCGGTGCCGCAGTACCGCCCTTATCCGGCGCCCGGCATGCAGCCGCGCTGGCACGGGAATCCGCGTTACGACTACGGCAACCGCCAGCGCTATGACTACGGGCGGGATCGCGACCGCCACGACTACCGCAATGACGACCGCCGGGGCGATCGCTGGCACTCCAACGGGCAGGGCAACCGTGACCGTCGACCCGATGGGGGCCGGGGTGGCGAGCGGGGCTGGTCGCGGTGACAGGGCACTGACGTCATCCCAGTTCCGCCAACGGATGGCGCCCCTCCCAGGCCTTGCTGAAATGCGCCTCCACCACCGCCGCCGGCACCTGTGCCACATCCGGCCAGTGCCAGCGCGGGGTGTTGTCCTTGTCCAGCAACCTGGCCCGCACCCCTTCACTGAACTCCGGGTGACGGCAGCAGTTCAGGCTCAGGGTGTATTCCATCTGGAACACCTGGGCCAGTGACAGGTGCCGCGCTCGACGGATCTGTTCCCACACCAGGTGCGCCGTCAGCGGGCAGCCCTCGTGCAGACGCTGGCCCGCCGCCGCCAGCAAGGGATCGGTATGGGTGGCCAGGCCGGCCAGGGCCCGCCAGGCCGCCACCGGGTCGGCCACATCGAGCACTTCGTCGATCACGGCGCGGCGTGCCAGCCACTGGCCTTGCGGCAGTTCGGCGCAAGCGCGGTGCTGCTCGGCCTTGAGCAGGCTGTTGAGCTGCAGGGCGGTCTGCTCCTGCCAGTTCAATTGCAGCAGTTCCTCGATCAGCGCCTCCTGCTGATGCTCGCCCAGGAAACGATCGGCCAGGTCCAGGTCCAGCGCGTCGCGGGCGTTGAGCGGGGCCCCGGTCAGCCCCAGGAACAGGCCGAGCTTGCCCGGCAGGCGGGCGAGGAACCAGCTGGCGCCGACATCCGGGTACAGGCCGATGCTGATTTCCGGCATGGCCAGGCGGCTGCTGGGGGTGACGATACGTACCGCGGCGCCCTGCAGCAGGCCCATGCCGCCGCCCAGCACATGGCCATGGCCCCAGCACAACAAGGGTTTGGGGTAGGTGTGCAGGCGATGGTCGAGGCGATATTCGCTGGCGAAGAAGGTAGCGGCCAGCGGCGGTACGCTACCGGGGTGTTCGCGGCAGGCCTCGACCAGGGCGCGGACATCGCCACCGGCACAGAAGGCCTTCGGCCCGTTGCCGCGCAGCAGCACGCAGACGATCCCGGGGTCGCTGGCCCAGGCGCGCAGCCGCTCGTCGAGCACTTCGATCATGGGCAGCGTCAGGGCGTTGAGCGCCTTGGGCGCATCCAGGGTGGCGATGCCGATACGGGCGCCGTCGACGCCGGTCAGTACCTCGCATTGAATGGACATGGACTACCTCGTGCAGGTCATCCCCTCAGTATGGCCTGCCGCGGCGAAGCTGCCGGTCGTCGGTCGGATCGATTGACAAGCCGCCCCGGCTTTCCTAGTGTCGCGGCACTTTGCTTTTGGATGCCCCCATGACCGACGACGATCGCATCAAACTCGAACCCAGCTGGAAGGCCGCGCTGCGCGTCGAGTTCGACCAGCCCTACATGCATCAGCTGCGCGAGTTCCTGCGTACGGAATACGCCGCCGGCAAGGAGATCTACCCGCCCGGGCCGCTGATCTTCAACGCCCTGAATTCCACGCCGCTGGAGCAGGTCAAGGTGGTCATCCTCGGCCAGGACCCGTATCACGGCCCCGGCCAGGCCCATGGCCTGTGTTTCTCGGTGCAGCCGGGCATCCCCACGCCGCCGTCGCTGGTCAATATCTACAAGGAGCTGCAGCGCGATCTGAACCTGCCGATTCCCGCGCATGGCTACCTGCAGAGCTGGGCCGAGCAGGGCGTGCTGCTGCTCAACACCACCATGACCGTGGAGCGCGCCAATGCCGCGTCCCACGCGAAGAAAGGCTGGGAGTTCTTTACCGACCGGATCATCCAGGTGGTCAGCGAGCAGTGCCCGAACGTGGTGTTCCTGCTGTGGGGTGCCCATGCCCAGAGCAAGCAGAAGCTGATCGATGCCAGCAAGCACCTGGTGCTCAAGTCGGTGCATCCATCGCCATTGTCGGCTTACCGTGGGTTCTTTGGCTGCGGGCATTTCAGCCGTACCAACAGCTTCCTGGAACAACGCGGGATGGCGCCGATCGATTGGGCGTTGCCGCCGCTGTGATTGGCTGAGGGCCTCTTCGCGGGTAAACCCGCTCCCACAGAAAATGTGCTGCCTTTCAGGGGCTGCGCAGTACCTGTGGGAGCGGGTTTACCCGCGAAGAAGCCAGCACATCTCTACTGGCTGGCATTCCAGCGCCGGAACAACGGCTCGGCCAGGAACAGCACGAACAACAGCCGCATCACCTGCAGCGCCGTCACCAGCGGCACGGACAGTTGCAGGGTCTCCGCCGTCAGGCTCATCTCGGCGATGCCCCCGGGCATCATCCCCAGCGTCAGCGAGCGCAGGTCCAGGTGCGTCAGCAGGCTCAACGCCCAGGCCGCGCCCGCCGCGATCAGCATGCACAGCGCCGTGGCCAGCAAGGTCCGGCCAAGGAACGACGGCGCCCGGCGGAAGAATGCGCGATTGAAATGACAGGCCAGGCCGCTGCCGATCAGCCACTGGCCGATCTGGCTGGCGCCGTTGGGCAGGCCGATTTGCAGGTTGCCCGCCAGGCTCACGCTGGCTGCCACCAGCAACGGCCCGAACAACCAGGGGTTGGGTTGGCGCAGGCGCTGCCAGAGCAGCGCCACCAGCACCCCCAGCGGCGCGATCAGCGCCAGCCAGCCCCAGCTCACGCTGCCGGCATGGTTCAGCGGCACGCCATCGCCGAGCAAGAACTTGAACAGCGCCGGCACGCACAGCACCACCGCCAGCACCCGCAGGCTCTGCGCCGCGGCCACCTGGCTGAGCACCGCGCCGTTGCGCGCGCCGAGGTTGACCATCTCGCCCGAACCGCCCGGCATGCTGGCGAAGAATGCCGTGGCGCGGTCTTCACCGGTACGCCGCAGCAGCCACACGCTGATCACGCTGGAGAGGGTGGTGAACAACGCGCCGAAGAAGATCAGCGCGAAGTGGCTGGCCACCTGCTCGATCACCGCCGGGGTGAAGTGCAGGCCGATGCCGATGCCGATGATCCATTGCCCGCATTTGCGGCCATTGGGGATTTCGCTGAGCTGCCAGGGGCTCAGGCAGCGCACCAGGATGATCGTCAGCAACGAGCCGACCATCCACGGCAAGGGCCAGCCGACCTTGCTGGCGAGAAATCCGCCGGCAAGACCGACCAGCCCGGTGGCCCAGAACAGTGGCAACGACCGATCAGGCATCGGCCATGGCCCGGCGCTGCAGGGCACGTTTGCGCCAGCTGCGCAGCAGCGGCAGGCTCAGCATGCACACCACCAGCACCCAGACGCCCATGCTGATCGGGCTCGACCAGAGGATGCCCAGTTCACCGTTGGAGATCGACAGCGCACGGCGCAGGTTCTGCTCCATCAGCCCGCCGAGGATGAAGCCCAGCAGGATCGGCGACAGCGGGAAGTCCAGCTTGCGCAGGATGTAGCCCATGATGCCGATGCCGACCATCAGGAACAGGTCGAAGGTGGTGGCATGCACTGCGTACACGCCGATCGCGGTAATGATCGCGATTATCGGCACCAGCGCCCAGTTCGGCACGGCGAGGATGCGGGTGAAGACACGGATCATCGGCACGTTGAGGATGATCAGCATCAGGTTGGCGATGAACAGCGAGGCGATCAGGCCCCAGACGATGTCTGGCTGTTGTTCGAACAGCAGCGGGCCGGGGGTGATGTTGTACAGGGTCAGCGCGCCGATCATCACCGCGGTGGTGCCGGAGCCTGGCACACCTAGGGTCAGCATCGGCACCAGGGCGCCGCAGCAGGAGGCGCCGATGGCGGTTTCCGGCGCGGCCAGGCCACGGGCGTCGCCCTTGCCGAACTTGCCTTTGTCGCCGGCGATGCGTTTTTCGGTCATGTAGGCCACGGCACTGGCCAGGGTCGCGCCGGCACCCGGCAACACGCCCATGAAGAAGCCCAGCAGGCCGCAACGGATGTTGACGAAGAACACCGAGGCCGCTTCCTTGAGGTTGAACAGCATGCGCCCGGTGGCCTTGACCGCCACGTGACCGTGGTGGGTCTTTTCCAGCAGCAGGAGGATTTCGCTGATGGAGAACAGGCCCAGCACCAGCACCACGAACTGGATGCCGTCGGCCAGGTGCACGCTGTCGCCGGTGAAGCGGTACACGCCGCTGTTGGCGTCGATGCCCACCGCCGAGAGGAACAGGCCGATCAGCGCGGCAATGAAGGTCTTCAGTGGCTTGTCGCCGGCCATGCCGCCGAGGGCGACGATGGCGAACACCATCAGCACGAAGTACTCCGCCGGTCCGAAGGCGATCGCCCATTTCGCCAGCAGCGGGGCGAACAGCACCATGCCGCAGGTGGCGATGAAGGCGCCGATGAACGAACTCCAGGCCGACAGCGACAGGGCCACGCCGGCCAGGCCCTGGCGGGCCATGGGGTAACCGTCCAGGGTGGTCATCACGGTGGAGGCCTCCCCGGGGATGTTCAGCAGGATCGAACTGATCCGCCCGCCGTATTCGCAGCCCAGGTACACCGCGGCCAGCAGGATCAGCGCCGACTCCGGCGGCAGGCCGAGGGCGAAGGCGATGGGGATCAGCAGGGCCACGCCGTTGATCGGGCCCAGGCCCGGCAGCAGGCCGACCACGGTGCCGATCAGGGTGCCGGTCAGGGCGGTGACCAGGTTGTACGGGCTCAGGGCGACGCCGAAGCCCTGGCCCAGGTAGCTCAAGGTATCCATGTGTCAGTTCTCCAGTACGTCGAGCAGGCCGAGGGGCAGGGGCACGTCCATCACGCGGTCGAACAGCCAGTAGAGGAACAGGCTCATGCCCACCACCACCAGGGCACTGTGCAGCCAGCGGCCACCGTACAGGCGGGCCATGGGCACGCCGACCAGGATGGCGCTGAGGATGAAGCCCAGGGTTTCGAAGGTGCTGGCGAAGACGAGCAGCAGGCCGACGCAGGCGGCGATCTTGATCAGGGTCTCGCGGTCCAGTTCCGGTTCGTCGTCCTTGCGCACGATGGGTGTGGGGCGGATCGCCAGGTACAGCAGGCCCAGGCCCATCAGGCCGAGCATCAGCAGCGGGTAGGCGCGCGGGCCTACCGGTTCATAGGAGAAGGCGGCCTGGTAGGGCCAGGCCATCACGGCCAGCACGGCGCACAGCGCCAGCAGGGCCAGGGCGAAGAGGCGTTGCAGGATCATGGAGGAATCCTCGGTAATGTTCGACACGGCGCGGCCCTCTGTAGGAGCGGCCTTGTGCCGCGAAAGGGCCGCGAAGCGGCCCCAGGATTTCAGCTTCGCAGCTTGAATTGCCGGGGCTGCTGTCCAGCCCTTTCGCGGCACAAGGCCGCTCCTACAGAGGGAGCTGTGTGAGTGGCTTACTGGATCAGCCCGAACTCACGGGCCAGCGCCTTGTAGTCCGCCACCTGCTTCTTCACATAGCCGTCCAGCTCCTCGCCGGTCATGGCGAACGGGAACAGCTCGCGCTGGTCACGCAGCTTGGCGAAGTCCTCGGAGGCCAGCAGCTTGTCGAACGAAGCCTTCCACCAGGCATAGTCCTCGTCGCTGACCTTCGGCCCCAGGTAGAAGCCGCGCACCACCGGCCAGACGATGTCGTAGCCTTGCTCCTTGGCGGTGGGGATGTCCTTCATTTCCGGCTCGTCCAGGCGCTTGTCGGAGAACACCGCGAGGATGCGCATGTTGCCGCTCTGGATATGCGGCATGGAGTCGGAGATGTCGGTGGAGCCGACCTGGATGTGCCCGCCGAGCAGCGCGGTGGCGATTTCGCCGCCGCCTTCCAGGGCCACGTAGCGCAGGTCGCGCGGGTTGATCCCGGCGGCCTTGGCGATCAGCGCGGTCTGCATCCAGTCCTGGCTGCCGACGGTGCCGCCGGAGCCGATCACCACCTTGCTCGGGTCTTTCTTCAGCGCCGCGACCAGGTCGTCGAGGGTCTTGTAGGGCGAGTCGCTCTTCACCGCGATGGCGCCATAGCTGGTGCCGACGGCCGCCAGCCACTTCACCGCGTTCTCGTCGAAACGGCCGAACTTGCCCTGGGCCAGGTTCAGCAGCGAGCCGCTGGACCAGGCCACCAACGTGCCGGCGTCAGCCGGGCGCTGGGCGACCACGGCGTTGTAGGCCACCGCACCGACACCGCCGGGCATGTAGGTCACGCGCATGGGCTTGCTGAGGATCTTCTCGTTGACCAGGGCGCTCTGCACCAGCTTGCAGGTCAGGTCGAAACCGCCACCGGGCGAGGCCGGGGCGATGCATTCGGGGCGTTTCGGTTCGGCGGCCAGGGCGTTGCCGGCCAGCAGCAGGCAACCAGTGGCCAGGACGAGGCGGCGCAGTGAAAAGGTCATCGTCTATCTCCGTGAACGTTGTTGTTATGGGTTACCACAGAGCCACGCTGTAGCTCACCAGCAGCCGCACTTCGTCCGCGTCGCGGGTGAAGTTGGAGCGGAAGGTGGCGTTGCGCAGGCGCACGGCGACGTTCTTCAACGGGCCGCTTTGTACCACGTACTTCAGTTCGGTGTTGCGTTCCCACTCCTTGCCCTCGCCACCGGCGGCGCGGCTGACGTTGTCGCCACTGATGTAGCGGGTCATGAAGGTCAGACCGGGGATGCCGAGGGCTGCGAAGTTGTAGTCGTAGCGTGCCTGCCAGGAGCGTTCGTCGGCGCCGGCGAAGTCGTTGATCTGGACGAAGTTGACCAGGTACGGGTCGGCGCCATCGACGTAGGGGAAGGCGCTGTCACCGGACAACTGCTGCCAGGCACCGCTGACCTTGTGCCCGCCCAGGGTGTAGCTGAGCATGCCGTTGACGGTGGTGTTGTCGATCTTGCCGGCCTTGGCCGCGCCGGCGTCGTCGCTGATCGCCAGGCGCAGGTCGGCGCCAAAGGTGCCCGGGCCCCAGGGCTGGGTGGCGAGCAGGCCGATGAAGTGCTGGCGGTAGATGTCGTCGAGCTGGGCGAAGTGGTAGCTGCCGGTGATGCGGTCGGTGAACTGGTAGTCCAGGCCGCCCATGTCGAAGTTGTCGGCACTGAAGGTGCCACCGAAGCGGCCATTCTTGTTGTTCAGGGCCAGGTCTTCCCAGTTGCTGTCGTCGCGGTCCTTGGCTTTTTCCAGGCGCCCGCCGGTGAAGGTCAGGCCCTTGATCTCCTTCGAGGTGACCAGGCCGCCTTCGAAGGTCTGCGGCAGGATGCGCCCGTCGTTGGGCTGCAGGGTGGGCAGTTCGGGGATCAGCGTGCCGATCTTCAGCTCGGTCTGCGAGACCTTGACCTTGCCGGTGAGGCCCAGCTTGGAGTACTCGTCGGCCGCCTTGCCGTTGTCGTGGGTGGGCAGCAGGCCGGTGCCCGTGCGGTCCTTGCTGGAGTCGAGCTTGACCCCGACCATGCCCAGCGCGTCCAGGCCGAAGCCCACGGTGCCCTCGGTGTAGCCGGACTCGAAATTGAGCATGAACCCCTGGGCCCATTCGTCGCGTTTGGATTGCTGCGCGCTGGTGCCGTCGCGGAAGTCGCGGTTGAAGTACATGTTGCGGGTTTCGAAGGTGGCCGTGCTGTCTTCGAAGAAGGCGGCCTGGCTGATGGGCGCGACACCGGCAAGGGCGACGGCGCTGGCGAGGGCGGAAGGTCGGGCGGCGAATGAACGGATAGGCGCAAACGCCTGCGGCTGCATGGACAGCATCGTCGGTGACTCCATTTATTGTTCTTATGTGTTGCACCTTGCTGGTGCTTTTTGCGGCGCGCGGGGCGACCGTGGTGCGATGCTAGGCAACCAACCTTTCGCTAACCTTTCAGCGTGAAAGGTTTCCGGCGAGGGCTTCACAGCACCCGCCACGGGGTTACACTCCGCGCAAAAAGCCCAGCCGAACAGGGAGAATCCGATGCGTGTGCTGCTGGTCGAAGACCATCTGCAACTGGCCGAAAGCGTGGCCCAGGCCCTCAAGAGCCAGGGCCTGACCGTGGACGTGCTGCATGACGGCGTGGCCGCCGACCTGGCCTTGGCCAGCGAGGACTACGCCGTGGCAGTGCTGGATGTCGGCCTGCCGCGGCTGGACGGTTTCGAGGTGCTGGCGCGTTTGCGCGGACGCGGCAAGACCTTGCCGGTGCTGATGCTCACCGCCCGCAGCGATGTGAAGGACCGTGTGCACGGCCTGAACCTGGGCGCCGACGACTACCTGGCCAAGCCCTTCGAGCTGACCGAGCTGGAAGCGCGGGTCAAGGCCCTGCTGCGCCGCAGCGTGCTTGGTGGCGAGCGCCAGCAGCGCTGCGGCCCGCTGGTCTACGACCTGGATACCCGGCGCTTCAGCCTGGGCAGCGAGCCGCTGACCCTGACCCAGCGCGAGCAGAGCGTGCTCGAGGCGCTGATCGCCCGCCCTGGCCGGGTGATGAGCAAGGAACAGCTGGCGGCCCAGGTGTTCGGCCTCGACGAGGAGGCCAGCCCCGACGCCATCGAGATCTACATCCACCGCCTGCGCAAGAAGCTCGACGGCCACCCGGTGGCCATCGTCACCTTCCGTGGCCTGGGCTATCTGCTCGAGCACCGCGATGCGTGACAACGGCAGCCTGCGCGGGCGTTTGCTGGGCAACCTGGCGCTGCTGCTGGTGGTGCTGATGCTGGCCAGCGGCCTGAGCGCCTACTGGAACGGTCGCGAAGCCGCCGACACCGCCTATGACCGGACCCTGCTGGCGTCGGCACGGACCATCGCCGCCGGCCTGTCGCAGCGCGACGGCACCCTCAGCGCCGATGTGCCCTACGTGGCCCTGGACACCTTTGCCTACGACAGCGCCGGGCGCATCTACTACCAGGTGCTGGACATCCACCAGAAGCTGATCTCCGGCTACGAGAACCTGCCGCCGCCGCCGCCGGGCACGCCGCGCACCGACGACTATCCGGCGCTGGCGCGTTTCTACAACGCCACCTACCTGGGCCAGGATGTGCGCGTGGTCAGCCTGCTCAAGGCGGTGAGCGAACCGAACATGAACGGCATGGCCGAGATCCGCGTGGCCGAGACCGAGGAGGCGCGGGTGCGCATGGCCCGCGGGCTGATGGCCGACACCCTGCTGCGCCTGGGCATGCTGGCCTTCGGCGCGCTGGTGATGGTGTGGTTCGCGGTGAGTGCCGCGCTGCGCCCGCTGGAGCGCTTGCGCACGGCGGTGGAGGAGCGCCAGCCGGACGACCTGCGTGCTCTGCCGGTGGTCCAGGTGCAGCGCGAGCTGGGGCCGCTGGTGCGCGGGCTCAATCACTTCACCGAGCGCTTGCGGGGGCAGTTCGAACGCCAGGCGCAGTTCATCGCCGACGCCGCCCACGAGCTGCGCACGCCGCTGGCGGCGCTCAAGGCGCGGGTCGAACTGGGTTTGCGCTCACAGCAGCCCGATGAATGGCGCAAGACCCTGGAGGCAGCGGCCCAGGGCACGGACCGACTCACCCACCTGGCCAACCAGCTGCTGTCGTTGGCACGGGTGGAGAACGGCGCCCGGGCCATCGCCGAGGGCGGCGCCCAGCGCCTGGACCTGAGCCAGCTGGCCCGCGAACTGGGCATGGCCATGGCGCCCCTGGCCCATGCCCGCGGCGTCGCCCTGGCGCTGGAGGCCGAGGCGCCGGTGTGGCTCAAGGGCGAGCCGACCTTGCTCAACGAACTGCTCAGCAACCTGGTGGACAATGCCCTGGCCCACACCCCGCCCGGTGGCGACGTAGTCCTGCGGGTACTGGCGCCGGCCGTGCTCGAAGTCGAGGACGACGGGCCGGGGATTCCCGAGGACGAGCGTGAGCGGGTGTTCGAGCGCTTCTATCGGCGCAGCGCCCAGGGCAGCGGGCTGGGGTTGGCGATCGTCGGCGAGATCTGCCGGGCGCACCTGGCGCAGATCAGCCTGCACGACGGCGAGCGGGGCGGGCTGAAGGTGCGGGTGAGTTTTATCGCGGATTGATGTGTTGTCCCTACAGCCCTATTCGCGGGTAAACCCGCTCCCACAGGGAGGCTGGTGACTGTGGGAGCGGGTTTACCCGCGAAGGGGGCGGCGCAGACGGGGCTCGATCAGCGCAGCATGCTCCGCGCATCCAGCAGCTCGGCGATATCCAGCTCGGTGCCATAGGGCAGCCCCAGGTGGCGGTAGGCGGGCAGGGCGGCCAGGGGCCGGCTGCGCTCGCGCTGGCTGATGCAGCGGGCGATCTGCACGATGTCGATGTAGTCGATCTGGTCGGTGCGCCGGTCCAGGTCCTGCACCTGACTGGGCACATTGACCAACTGCTCGGGGAATTCCCAGGCGCTGAGGATCTTGTCGCCCAGCACCGGTTGGATCTGCTCGATCACGAAATGCAGGCAGATCGGGTCGGACAGCAGCTCGTTGTGCTCCTCGGCATAGATCAGCACCGGCAGGGCGCCGATCTGGTGCACCAGGCCGCCGAGGGTGGCCTGGTCGGGCTTGAGCTGGGTGTAGCGTCGGCACAGTTCATAGCTGATGCCTGCGACTTCCAGGCTGTTGGCCCAGATATCCCGCAGCTTGTGTTCCACCGCCGGGGCGCGGGCATGGAAGATCTGCTCGATCACCAGGCCGATGGCCAGGTTGCAGCTGTAGTTGATGCCCAGGCGGGTGATGGCGGTGTGCAGGTCGGTGACTTCGACGGCGGCGCGCATCAGCGGGCTGTTGACCACCTTGATCAGGCGGGCCGACAACGCGGCGTCGCGACCGATCACCTTGCTCAGGGCGGAAACGCTGATCTCGCTGTCTTCGGCGGCTTCGCGGATGCTCAGGGCGACTTCCGGCAGCGTCGGCAGGACCAGGTCGTCCCGGTCGATGGCGGCGAGCAGTTGCGCTTGGACCTTCTCGGCCAGCTTGTTCATGGACTTCTCTACGGCAAAGGTGGTGCTGCCCCGGCATAAAGCCGGGGCGGGCTGGTCAGCGCTGGATTTCCCGGTCGCGGTCCAGTTCGTAAGGCAGGTCGAGCAGCGTCAGGCGCGGGCCTTCCAGGCTGCCCAGGTGCAGGTTGTCGTCCGCCACCGCCTCGGCGCTGAGCACGGCCAGCAGTTCGACGGCGCTGCCGGTGCTGGCCCCGATCACCACTTCGCCGACCGACGAGCCGTGGGTCGGCGAGAAGATCTCGGCGCCCGGCTGGGGTACCGCTGTCTCGGCCAGCGCCAGGCGATATTGGCGGCGCTTGAGCTTGCCCAGGTATTGCATGCGGGCGACGATTTCCTGGCCGGTGTAGCAGCCTTTCTTGAAGCTCACGCCATCGACGGCCTGCAGGTTGATCATCTGCGGGATGAACAGCTCGCGGGTCGGGCCCATGACCTGGCCGATGCCGGCGCGGACCTGGCCCAGCAGCCAGTCGTTGAGCGTGCCCTCAGACAGCAAGGCTGCGAGTTTTTCACCAATGGCGGCAGCCTGGTCGGCAGGCGCCCACAGTTCGACCCGGCCGGCCGAGGCGCGGACGGCGATCAGCCCATCATGGCGGGCGGTCGCGCCGGCCTCGTCCGCCACGGACAGGCCCAGCGCCTGCAGGGCGGCGTCGCCCTGCTGCAGGCCGAAGCGCGTCCAGGCGGCGCTGTCGTCGACCAGCGTGGCCTTGGAGAACACCGCGTACTTCTTCAGGTCGGCAAGCTGCGCCGCGAGCAGTTCGCTGGCCATGGCCAGCAGGTAGCCATTGCCCTCGGGCAGGATACGGAAGCTCGACTGCATGCGCCCCTTGACCATGCAACGGGCGCCAAGGCTCGCGTGCTCGTCGCTGAGGTAACTGATGTTGCAGGTCAGCTGACCTTGCAGGAACTTGCCGGCGTCGGAGCCGCGGACGGCGAGGATGCCCTCATGGGAGAGGGTACAGAAGAAAGCGGAATCGGCCATGGGTCATCGCGGTAGCTAAAGACTGGCGGCCATCATAGAACGCCGGTAACAAAATAGGTAGGTGACTAGACCAACGCCTTGTGCCGCTTTGTCCGCTGCACGGTATACTGCGCGACCACTCGAGGAGGGCCCCATGGTCGAACAAACTGAACTCAACCGGCTTTTCTGGCACAGCCGCCGCGGCATGCTGGAACTGGACGTGCTGCTGGTACCTTTCACCCAGGAGGTCTACCCGAGCCTGAGCGAAGCCGACCGCGAGCTGTATCGTCGCCTGCTGACCTGCGAGGATCAGGACATGTTCGGCTGGTTCATGGAACGCAGCGAGTCCGAAGACCCGGAGCTGCAGCGCATGGTTCGCATCATCCTGGACCGTGTCCAGCCCAAGTGAATGCTTCGAGTGCCGTTGGCAAGGCTCGCGCCTGCTGCTGACGGCCTACCTCGCCAGCCTGGCGCTGGCACTGCTCACCCTCGCGCTGATGGCGCTGCCCGGTTGGCTGCGCGGCCTGCTGGTCGTCGCCTGTCTTGCCCACGCCTGCTGGGCCATTCCCCGGCGAATCCTGCTGATACACCCCGAGGCCATCACCGGCCTGCGCCGTGACCCACGTGGTTGGCTTCTATATAGCCGCGCGCGGGGCTGGCAGTTGGCGCGCCTGTGCAGGGACAGCGTCGCACTGCCCAACCTGGTGGTACTGCGGTTCGTGCCCAAGGGGCACAGGTTCAGCCAGAGCCAGTGCATCCCCAGGGACGCACTGGATCGTGAGGCGCACCGGCGATTGCGGGTGCGCCTGAAGTTCAGCCGGCGCCGCTGGGCCGCGCCGGCCTGACCCTCAGACCCCCTGCGGGATCTCTTCGCCGCCCAGGGCTTCGAACAGCACTGGCAGGAACTCGGTGAAGGTCATCATCATCAGCTGGAAGCTGGCGTCGAACTGTTGCTGGGCCTCGTCGCCGCCATCCTGCTCGGCCTGCTCCTGCAGCAGTTCCTCGAACTTCAGGCGCTTGATCACCATCTTGTCGTCGAGCACGAACGACAGCTTGTCCTGCCAGGCCAGGGCCAGCTGGGTGACCAGCTTGCCAGTGCTCAGGTGCAGCTGGATTTCCTCGCTGGTCAGGTCCTGGCGCTTGCAGCGCACGATGCCGCCGTCCTCGGCGGTGTCGCGCAGTTCGCACTCGTCGAGGACAAAGAAGCCCTCGGCGGCCTTTTGCGACTTGACCCAGTCGGTCATGGTCGCGCTCGGCGCGATCTTCACGGTGGCCGGGCGCACCGGCAGCGAGCCGATCACTTCACGCAGGGTCGACAGCAGGTCTTCAGCGCGCTTGGCGCTGGCCGAGTTGACCA
This sequence comes from Pseudomonas sp. DVZ6, assembly GCF_024259445.1. Lineage (NCBI taxonomy): Bacteria > Pseudomonadati > Pseudomonadota > Gammaproteobacteria > Pseudomonadales > Pseudomonadaceae > Pseudomonas > Pseudomonas sp. DVZ6. The sequence continues at coordinate 34,330 of NZ_JANCLM010000012.1, read as the reverse complement.
GGATCATGCCCAGGCGCGGGGCGATGGCGGCGAAGATCATCGAGCGGCGGATGAAGGCACGCGGCAGGAAGGCCTGGATGATCTCGTCCTTGATCTGGTCGCGTTCCTTTTTATAGACCTTGCGCATCTGCTCGGTCTCGATCTCCTCGACCTTCTCCTTGACCGCGTCGTTGACCACGCTGCTGGGCAGGATGCGTTCTTCCTTACGGGCGGCGATCAGCATGAACTCGCCACTGACGTGGACCAGGGGGGCATCCTCGCCCTTGCCGAACGGCGCGACGAAACCGTAGGTGGTCAGTTCCTGGCTGGCGCAGGGGCGGGCCGGCTTGCTGGCCAGGGCGGCCTCCAGGGCCTCGGCCTCGAACGGTACTTCCTGGGTCAGGCGATAGGACAGCAGGTTCTTGAACCACATGAGGGGGAATCTCTCCTTAATACATAAGGCGGGCATTATTCTCCGAGCGGCGGTTCCAGGCCAGCCCTGTCAGAGGGCCAGCAGTCTTATATAGAGGAAGAAAATCGCGGCGCGGCTAGGTCTTTGAAAGGCCTGGAAATTTTTTTCAGAAATTTTGAAAAAAGTGCTTGCCAGGGTAGGAGGTCCTCCGTAGAATGCGCGCCACACCGAGACGAAGGGTGATTAGCTCAGCCGGGAGAGCATCTGCCTTACAAGCAGAGGGTCGGCGGTTCGATCCCGTCATCACCCACCACTCGATGTATAGCGCGGCGGTAGTTCAGTCGGTTAGAATACCGGCCTGTCACGCCGGGGGTCGCGGGTTCGAGTCCCGTCCGCCGCGCCATATTTAGCTTCCAGGGCCCACTGAACACCCGGAAGCAACAGAGAAAGCGACCTTAGGGTCGCTTTTTTTGTTTCTGGCATTGCGCCAGAATGCCCCTGTCCGCCGCATGTGGCCAGCAGGCCCCGCGTCGGTTCCTATCGCAAGCCAGAGACCGATCATGCAGGATGCCAGCCTCTCCAACGCCCCCACCCATTCCACGCCACTGCTCGGTATCGACCTCGGCACCACCAACAGCCTGATTGCCGTCTGGCAGGGCGGTGAAGCCCGGCTGATCCCTAATGCCGTGGGTGAAGTGCTCACCCCTTCGGTGGTCAGTGTCGATGACGACGGCTCGATCCTGGTCGGCCAGGCCGCCCGGGCGCGATTGACCACGCACCCCGAGCGCTCCGCGGCGGCGTTCAAGCGCTTCATGGGTAGCGACAAGCGCTACACGCTGGGGGAGCATCGATTCACGCCTGAAGAATTGTCTGCACTGGTGCTGGGTGCGTTGAAACAGGATGCCGAGGCGTACCTGGGCTGCGCGGTCAACGAGGCGGTGATTTCGGTACCGGCGTATTTCAGCGACGAGCAGCGCAAGCGCACGGTGTTCGCGGCTGAATTGGCCGGGCTGAAGGTCCAGCGGCTGATCAACGAGCCGACCGCCGCGGCCATGGCCTATGGCCTGCACGAGCAGAAGTTCGAGCGCACCCTGGTGTTCGACCTGGGCGGCGGCACCTTCGATGTCACCGTGCTGGAGTACGCCTTGCCGCTGATCGAGGTGCATGCCTCCACCGGTGACAATTACCTGGGCGGCGAGGATTTCACCGAAGCGTTGTTGCAGGCCTGCCTGCGCGACTGGAACCTCAAGGTCGAGGAGCTGGCCCCCCAGGCCCTGGCCAGCCTGCATGACGCCATCGAACAGCTCAAGCGCGAGGCGGGCGAGGGCAGCCGCGTGCTGGACTGGCACGATGGCGTGCAGCCCCGCGAGTGGCGGTTGGACGACCTCAAGCTGCAGGCGATCTGGGCGCCTTTGCTGACCCGGGTGCGTGCGCCCATCGAGCAGGCCCTGCGCGATGCCCGGCTGAGCCCACGCGAGCTGGACAGCCTGGTGCTGGTAGGCGGCGCCACGCGCATGCCGCAGGTGCAGCAACTGGTGGCCAAGCTGTTCGGCCGCCTGCCGTACCGGCACCTTGACCCGGACACCATTGTCGCCCTCGGCGCGGCTAGCCAGGCCGCCTGCAAGGCCCGCGACGCGGCCATCGACGAATTGATCCTGACCGATGTCTGCCCCTACACCCTCGGTGTGGCCTCGTCCCGGGGCGAGGACGTCACCGGCGCGTTCTCGCCGATCATCGAGCGCAACACGGTGATCCCCACCTCGAAGGTGCAGCGCTTCTACAGCAGCCACCCGGAGCAGAAGTTCGTGCGCATCGCCGTGTACCAGGGCGAGCGGCCGTGGGTGCGCGACAACATCCTGGTGGACAGTTTCGAGATCCCCTTGCAGTCGACCGGCGAGATCCAGTCGCTGGACGTGCGTTTCAGCTACGACATCAACGGTCTGCTGGAAGTGGATGTGACCTTCCTCGAAAGCGGCCAGAAGCACAGCCACAGCATCGACCGCAGCCCCGCCGGGCTGGATGCCGAGGCGCGCCTGGCCAGCGAGGAGCGCCTGACGCGGCTGAAGATCCACCCGCGCGACACGCTGCCCAACCGGACCCTGCTGGCCCGCCTGGAGCGGGCCTGGATGCAGAGTCTGGGCGACGAGCGCGAGCTGATCGGCAACTGGCTGGACGCCTTCAACGCCGTGCTCGCCGGGCAGCAGGCCGGTGAGATCAGCCGTGAGCGCCAGGCGTTGAGCCAGGCGCTCGACGAGCTGCGCTACTGACCGTTCAGGCGCCGCAGGGTAGCCTGCAGGCTGTCATCGAGCAGCGCCTGCTGGCCCGGTTGCGAGCCGTAGCGGTTCGGCAGCCGGTCACCGGGCAGCCCCAGCAGCAACAGCGGCAATACCGGCAACACCCTGCTCAGCACGAGCAGCAGGATCAGCGCCGGGATACCCTGGCCAAGGTCGCGCAGGCGCCTGAGGAAGGCGCTGATCAACAACAGCACCGTGACCAGCATCATCACCGGCAGTGTGAGCATCATGCTGGCGCAGAGGGCGGCGGCGGCCAGGTTCAAGGCGAATCCTGAGCGGTTCAGGCGGCTATTGAGCTTCCATACGGCCCAGAATTTCGCCGGAGGGTGCTGCAGGGCATTGCGCAGCATGCGCTCGCTCCACGACAGCACGGCCATGATTGCACAACGCAGGCCCGGGTCCTGCTGCGGGTCGTCCTTGATCTTCTGCAAGGCGCGCAGGGCGCGCAGCTTCGGCGGCGCGCAATCGTTGTACAGGCTGTCCAGGGCGTCGAGCACGTCATTGAGCGCACGGCTGTCGACGCCGTGGGCATGGGCGAGTTCGGCCGGTGGATGCTTGGTCTTGCCTTGCAGCAAGCCGTTGCGCAGCGCCTCGAACCATTCGTCCTGCGGGGCCAGCGCTTCCAGGCGCTGGCGCAGACGTTCACGCTGCTCGGTGTCCAGGGAGCGGTCATGGTGCAGCACGGCGCAAAACAGCAGATAACCCAGAGGATGGTCGTTGCCCAGGCTGCCATCGTCATGCTCCAGGCAGGCCAGCAATTGCGCTGCATCCGGTAGACGTGTGCTGTTCAGGGCTTGATGCAGGGTCAGCAACCGCGCTGAAACCACCGCCTGTACAGGGTCGCGGGTGTCCAGGCTGCCGAGCAGGCCACTGCTGCCGTCGGGGCTGGGCAGCAACTGGCAGAGCAGGGCGTGCAGCGGGGCGAACGGATGCCCGGCCGGGTAGTGCAGCTGGCTCGGCAGGGCCGGGTCGATCAGGGTCAGCCAGCGTGACGGCTGCTCCAGCAGGGCGAGCATGAACAATTGCTGGCGATGCCAGTTCCACAGCGCGTCACCCTCGGGCATCGCCGGCAGCAGTACCCCTGCTTCGGCGAGGTTGCCCTGCAACTGCAGCGCGAACGGCGTGGTGAACAGGCGGCGCATGTCGAAGCGCACATTCAGGGCAGGCAGGGCATGGGCCGGGTAGACCCGCATGCGCCGCAGCCATTCGCGAGAGACCGGGCGAATGGCGTCCTCGGTCAAGGCCTCGGGCAGGGCCGCTACCGGGTCGTCGCTGGCGCAGAAGTCCACCAGCACCTTGACCACCGGGGCCTGTTCAAGCCAGTGCAGTTGCTGGCTGGCCTGGCGCTGGAAGCCTTCGAGGATCAGCGCGTCGAGGGCATCTTCGGCGAGGGGCTGGGCGAGAACCTGGCGCAGCAGACCGGCTTCCCCGCGTTGCAGCGCCCAGGCCTGCCAGTACAGGCGGTGCAGGTCGTGGTCCTGCGGGTCCTGCAACAGCCAGGCGAGCAGCGGCAGTTCGTCGTCGCCGTCCAGCCGCCAGTCGACAAAGGTCGCGGCGATGCCTTGCAGTTCCAGGCGCGAGGCTTCGGACCAGCGCGCCAGGGTCTGCGGGGATTGCCCGGGGCTGCCCCAGTTCTGCGCGGGGTCGTCCAGCTCGGCGGGCCAGCCGGCCGGGGTGTGCAGGCGGTCGAAGGCCTGGATCAGCAACGGCAGGCGCTGGGGCTGGTGACGGGCGCAGAGGTCGATCAGCCAGCGTTCGGCCTGGGGGTGCTGGTGTTCGCGGTACAGTCGCAGCCAGCAGTCCAGGGCCTGTTGCTCGGCGCCCAGGGCATCGGCCTGGCGGGCCAGCAGGTAGAGCAGGTCGGCATCGTCCGGGGCCTGTTGCTGGCGCGCCTGGAGCAGGTCGTGGAAGGTCCGGCTGGGGATGCCGGCCTGGCTGAACTGCACCAGCAGGCGTTGCACCAGGGCCGGGTCATCCGGCATGGCCAGGCAGGTATGCACGCCGGCGAACTGCTCGTACTCGAACAGTGGGCGCTGCTGGTAGCAGTATTCAAGGCTGCGGAAATACCACAGGCTTTCCATCTGTGCGCTGGCCGGCCAGTCGCGCATGCAGGCGGTATCGAAGGGGTCGGGTTCTTCCAGGCGGTCGAGGAAAGCTTCCACTTCGTGGCGGTCGTCCAGGCGCAGCAGCTGTTCGGCCCAGCCCAGGCGCCGGGCCAGCAGGCCCGCGCAGTGGTGGGACAGCGGTCCGCAGTCGCGCAGGGTGTGCAGCAGTTGCCAGCCGAGGTCGTCCAGTTCGTCCAGCGGCAACTCGTCCAGTTCGGCGATAAAGCGCTGCCAGGCTTGTGGGTCGAAGCGCAGGGACGGCTCCTCAAGCAGGGTGTGGAACTGCTTGAGTGCTGGATGGGGGGCATTCTCTTCGAGTGTTGGCTCAGCCTCGCTGGGCGCCTGCTCGCGGGCCAGGCGCAGGGCTTCCTCGTAGGCTGCCCGCAGTGCCTGGAAACCTTCGGGGTCGGTTTCTGGGTGGTGCGAGGGCAGGCGGCCGCGATAGGCCAGGCGGATGGTGTCCAGGTCCTGGGTCGGTTCGATCCCCAGGCGAATCCAGCAACTCATGACCAGCAGTCCTCTTCCAGCGTGGTGGGCCGTGCGGGCTCGGGCAGGGGCATGTCCCAGGGCAGCCCGGCCAGCAGGTCATGGGCGCCGAGGCGCAGGTTGAGCACGATGCAGCGATTCCAGTGCTCGCAGCCCTGGCGCTCGAGGTTGGCGGCCAGGGTCTCGTCGCTGCTGTCGCTGGCATTCCACAGCGCCTTGCCGAACAGGTAGCCGGCCAGGTAGCCGTCCCAGCGGTTGTAGTAATGGCGGGCGCGCAGGGCCAGGCGGTAGTGCAGGTAGAGGCTCTCGTCGCGTTCGATCAGGCCTTTCTTGACGCCGGCACGCAACAGGAAACCCATGCGCCCCAGGTCCCAGGCCCGGGTGCCGCCCGGGCCACAGTCGGGGAAGGTGCGGGCGGCGTATTCGTGGCGGATGCGCTCGCGTGGAGACAGGGTGTCGAGCAGGGCTTGCCACTGGCTGGGCAGGCAGCGCTGGTATTGCCAGTAGGCCTCGCTCATCTCGGTGGCGTGGCCGTTGTCGGCCATGCTGAGCATGTCCAGCAACTGGGCGCGGTTGCTGATGCCCCACCAGCGCTCGAGGTCGGTCTGGTCTTCGCCCTCGAAATAGTCGGGGGCGGTGTAGCTGGCGCCGTTGAGGGCGGCCATGGGGGCGGAGAGGGCATGCAGCCAGTGCTGCGCGGTTTCGTCCATGAAAGGGGTCCTGGAGGCGCGGGGAACTGGCGGGGATTGTATAGGAAGATGCCTGCCGGGTTGTCAGGGATAGGTCCCGAGTCGATAGGCCTCGGCCACCTCGCGGAGCACCTCGCACACCCATTGCGCCGGCAGGCTCTGGGGCAGGGCCGCATTGCGGCAGATGCCCACCGACCCGCCCGGTTCGCGCACACCGAGGTCGAGTTCGGCCAACTCACCACGCCCGAAGTCGATCAGCACGGCGTCCCGTGGCGCCACCCAGACCGCCTCGCTGCCCAGCACATAGCGCCTGCTCAGGGCCAGCGACAAGGTTTCCAGGCGCTGTGCCGGCAGCGGGATCGCGCATTGCACGAACAGGCTGTCGGCATGCTGGCGAATGGTCGTCCCCGGTGGCGGCAGCACCAGCGGATAATCACCGACCTGCCTGCGCTCGACGGGCTGCTGCGCCAGCAGTGGATGCCCGGGCCGCACCACCAGGGTCATCGACTCGCTGTACAGGTGCTCGAACGACAGCCCCTGGATCTGCGGGCTGTCGGTCATCCGCCCGACCACCAGTTCCAGCTCCCCCAGGTGCAACTGGCCGAGCAACTGGGCGCTGGCCCCGGTCACCACGCTGATCAGCAACGCCTCGTGACGTTGGTGCAGGCGGCACAGCACCTCGGGCATCAGCAGCCCTTCGACCGTCGACAGCACGCCGATGCGCACCTGCGACGGCGCCCGCGCCTCGCCGCGGACACTGCCGACCCCGTCGCGCAACGCCTGCACGCTGGGGCCGGCGTAGCGCATGAAGCGCGTGCCGGCCGGGGTCAGGGTCACGCCGTTGTGGCCGCGCTCGAACAGGCGTGCCTCGAGCAGCTCCTCCAGTTCCTTGAGGGTCTTGGAGATCGCCGGCTGGCTGATCGCAAGCACGTCGGCGGCCCTGGCCAGGCTGCCCTGCCGGGCAATCTCCAGGAAGCACAGCAGGTGCCGGAACTTGATGCGGGTATCGAGGTTCATGCCCGGCAGTGTATCCGTGCGGGCCAGACCTGCAACGTCTGGGTGATCTTCGTCACTGGGCGGCGGTTCCTCCCTTGCAGGCGAAGCCCCGAACCTTTAGCGTGTGCCGCTTCGATGCATGGAGCAGCGCTATGGCCGCCTACCTGACCCAGGACCTGGTCCTTGAACTGGGCGATGAAACGCCCGAAGACACCACCATGAACATGCTGACCTTCCGTCAGCGTGGCACCACCCTGGTGATCGCCCGCAGTCCGCTGGCGGCCGGGCAGACGCTGGAGGCGCTTTACCAGCAGCAACTGGCGCAGTTGCGTGAGCGCCTGGGGGCGGTCATCAGCGAACCACAGCCGGTCAGCGCAGGCGTCGATCGCGGCATCCACGGCCTGGAAGTCAGCCTGCAATTCAAGCGCGGCGAAGTGGTCTCGTACCAGCGTCAGTTGGCCTACGCGCCAAGCGGGCAGGCCCGTTTCGTGGCAGTCAGCTATAGCAAGGAAACACCACTGGAGGCGGTTGATCTGGCCCATTGGGAAGCCATCAAGGCAGGTTTGCGGCTGAACTGATTACCCGCGGCAAGAGCCGGGCACTGGCCGGGGGCATGCCCCGGCAGGCTGATCGTTATCTGAATCTCTGTCCCAGTTCGACCGTCATCCCACGGATACGCACCGGCCACACCGGCAAGCGCTGTGTCGGATCTTCCAGGCAGTTACCGTTTTGCAGGCAGAAATGTTGCTTGTACAGCGGTGCCGCTACCACCACGGTTGCTCCCAGGCTGCCCACCAGCCCACGCCCGATGATGTTCGCGCCCGAACGCGGGTCGCGGTTACCGACGGCGTACAGCTCCTGCCCTTGTCCCGGCAGGTAGAACAACGCCACCTGTTCGCCCTCATGCCACACCACCACCCCGGAGTCGGCGACCAGGTCGCTGGCCAGGCACACCGCCTGCCAGCGGGTTTCACTTGCTACAGCCGTGTTGGACAGGTTCATCACATTGCCTCCTCGTGGGTGGGAATCAGCTGAAGCGGCGCAGCCGGCCGGCGCTGTCCACGCTCGCGCACGAAGTGCACATCCGGATCGGCGCGCTGGTCGTTGACGAAGGTGCGGAAGCGCTTGAGCTTTTCCGGATCGCCCAGGGCGTTGGCCCACTCGCACTCGTAGCGGTCGACCACCAGCTGCATCTGTGCCTCGAGTTCGGCGGCCAGGCCCAGGCTGTCGTCGATCACCACCTGCCTGAGGTAGTCGAGCCCGCCTTCGAGGCCCTCGCGCCACACCGAGGTGCGTTGCAGCTTGTCGGCGGTGCGGATGTAGAACATCAGCACGCGGTCGATCAACCGTACCAGGGTCTCGTCGTCGAGGTCGGTGGCGAACAGTTCGGCGTGGCGCGGGCGCATGCCGCCGTTGCCGCACACGTACAGGTTCCAGCCCTTGTCGGTGGCGATCACGCCGATGTCCTTGCTTTGCGCCTCGGCGCATTCGCGGGTGCAGCCGGACACCGCGAACTTGAGCTTGTGCGGTGAGCGCAGGCCCTTGTAGCGATCCTCCAGGCGCAGCGCCATGGCCACGCTGTCCTGCACGCCATAGCGGCACCAGGTGCTGCCGACACAGGATTTCACCGTGCGCGTCGACTTGCCGTAGGCGTGCCCGGTCTCGAAACCGGCGGCGATCAGCTCGCCCCAGATCAGCGGCAGTTCATGCAGCTGGGCGCCGAACAGGTCGATGCGCTGGCCGCCGGTGATCTTGGTGTAGAGGTCGTATTTCTGCGCCACCTGGCCGATCACGATCAGCTTTTGCGGGGTGATTTCGCCGCCGGGAATGCGCGGCACCACCGAGTAGGTGCCGTTTTTCTGCATGTTGGCCATGAAGGTGTCGTTGGTGTCCTGCAGCGGCACCAGCGCCGGGTCCATGATCGGCTGGTTCCAGCACGAGGCGAGGATGTTGCCTACCGCCGGCTTGCAGATGTCGCAACCCACGTGGCCCTTGCCATGGCGTTCGAGCAGCTCGCTGAAGGTGCGGATGCCCTCCACCCGCACCAATGCGTAGAGTTCCTGGCGGGTGTAGGCGAAGTGCTCGCACAGGCTCTTGTCTACCGTCACGCCACGGGCGGTCAGTTCGTGTTCGAACACCTGCTTGAGCAGGGCTGCGCAGCCACCACAGCCGCTGGCGGCCTTGGTACAGCCCTTGACGGCGGCAAGGTCGGCGCAACCACTGTCGATGGCGGCGCACACCGCACCCTTGCTGACGTTGTGGCAGGAGCAGATGGTCGCGCTGTCGGGCAGCGCATCGGCGCCCAGGGCCGGCGCGCCACCGCCTTGCGGCAGGATCAGCGCGGCCGGGTCGGCCGGCAGGGCGATGCCATTCTGGGCATACTGCAGCAAGGTGTCGTAGTAGCTGTTGTCGCCCACCAGCACCGCGCCGAGCACCTGCTTGCCGCTGGCATCCACCACCAGCCGGCGGTAGGCGCTGTTGGCCTCGTCGATGAAGCGGTAGCTGCGTGCGCCGGGCGTGGCGCCGTGGGCATCGCCGATCGAGCCGACATCCACGCCCAGCAGCTTGAGCTTGGTCGACATGTCGGCGCCGGTGAAGTCGTCTGCCGCCTCGCCCAGCAGCCGCGCGGCCAGGTTGCGCGCCATGGCGTAGCCGGGGGCGACCAGGCCGAACACGCTGCCATTCCACGACGCGCACTCGCCGATGGCGAAGATCCGCGGATCACTGGTCTTGCACTGGTTGTCGATCACAACACCTCCGCGCGCGGCGATCTCCAGGCCACAGGCCCGGCCCAGGGCGTCCTGTGGGCGAATGCCGGCGGAAAAGACGATCAGATCGGTCTCCAGGTGTTCGCCACCGTCGAAGTTCATCCGGTAGCGGTACTGCTCGCCAGCGCTGATCGACTGGGTCGCGCGGGACAGGTGCACGCCCACGCCGAGGGCCTCGATCCGTGCCTTGAGCGCCGCGCCGCCTTCGCTGTCCAGCTGTACCGGCATCAGGCGTGGGGCGAATTCCACCACATGCGCCTCCAGGCCCAGGGACTTGAGGGCGTTGGCCGCCTCGAGGCCGAGCAGGCCGCCACCGACCACCACGCCACGCCGGGCATCCGCGGCGGCGGCGCGTATCGCGTCGAGGTCCTCGAGGGTGCGGTAGACCAGGCGCGCATTGCCGCTGGAGCCTTCGATCGGCGGCACGAACGGGTAGGAGCCGGTGGCCAGGATCAACTGGTCGTAGCCCAGGCGCCCCTCGGCGGTGAGCAGTTCCTGGCGCTCGCGATCGATGTCCAGCACCGCTTCGCCCAGGTGCAGGTGCACGCCGTGGCGGCTGTAGTAGTCCGGGGCGCACAGGGCCAGGGTCTCGGCGCAACTGCCAGTGAAGTACTCCGACAGGTGCACCCGGTCGTAGGCGCGCTGGCGCTCCTCGCCGAACACATGCAGCTCGAAGTGTGCCGTGGCGCCGCGTTCGATCAACTGCTCGACGCAGTGATGGCCGACCATGCCATTGCCGACGATGACCAGTCGTGCTCGTTGTGCCTCGTTCGCTGTTGCCTGCATAGCCGATCCTCGATCACGGAAAACGAAAAAGGCGCCTGGAGCCGAAGCTCCAGGCGCCTTTGCCTGTACTCATCAGTGTGAGGCCCCTGTTGACCGCCGTTGGTCGTTGGGGCTGTTGTGCATTGGGTGAAGCAGGGAGTGTGCCAGGCTTCCGGTCATCGCGGGGCAAGCCCGCTCCCACAAGGGTTGCAGCTTTGTGCGTGTGCTGGCCAGGTGGTGCGGCCGCACAAGCAGGGTGCAGCCCTCACCACCGTGGTGCATCAATACACATCCCGCCGGTAGCGCTTGTCCCGTCCCAAACCTTCGACATAGGCCGCTGCCGCGGTCTCGTCCAGGCCGCCGTGCCGCGCCACCACCTGTCGCAAGGCCGCATCCACATCCCGGGCCATGCGCTGGGCATCGCCACAGACATACACATGCGCGCCATCCTGCAGCCAGCGCCACAGCTCGGCGCCCTGTTCCAGCAGGCGTTGCTGCACATAGATCTTCTGCGGCTGGTCGCGGGAGAACGCGGTGCTCAGGCGCACATGGCCCTGTGCTTCCCAAGCCAGCAACTGCTCGCGATAGTAGAAGTCGTGCTCCTCGTGCTGCTCGCCGAAGAACAGCCAGTTGCGGCCAGACGCAGCGCGTTCCCGGCGTTCTTCGAGAAACGCCCGGAAGGGCGCGATGCCGGTGCCGGGGCCGATCATTACGATGGGCGTGCCGTCGTCGTCGGGCAGGCGGAAGTGTCTGGATGGTTGGGCAAAGATGGCCACTTCGACGTCCGCAGCACGGTCGGCGAGAAAGGCCGAGCAGACCCCCTTGCGTTCACCGTAGCGCACTGTGGACACCGTCAGGTGCACCTGCCCGGGATGCGCCTTGGGGCTTGAGCTGATCGAGTACAGCCGCGGCTGCAAGGGCTTGAGCAAGGTCAGCCAACGGCTCAGTGGCCATTGCCGGGGAAACTCGCGCAGCACATCGGCCAGTTGCCGGCCCCATAGCCAGTCCTTGAGCGCGGTCTTGCACTCAGGCTGCAACAACTGTTGCAGAGAGGGTGCGTTTTCGCTGAGCGCTTCGAGCTGTCGTGGCGTGACACGGGCAATCTCCAGATGCCGTTCCAGCGCCAGGCTCAGGGGCATCGGCGTCTGACCTTCAAGCTCGACCACGGCCTGGCCATCGAGTTGCATCAGGCTGAGCAGCTCCTGGACCAGCGCCGGGCAGTTGCGCGGCCACACGCCCAGGGCATCACCGGGCTGATAGTCCAGGCCGCTACTCGTGAGGTCGAACACCAGTTGGCGGGTTTCCTTGGTCGAGCCGGGGCCGTTGAGCAGGCGGTTCTGCACCAGGCGCGCAGGCCATGGCTGGTGCCTGCCGTGAGATTCGGCGGTTGCTGGTGCCGATGTCGCGGGGGTGTTTGTGCCGAGGGCCGCCAGCAGGGCCTCGAGCCACGCACTGAATGCGGCATCGAAATCCGGCTCGCAGTCGACCCGCTCCAGCAGGCGTTGGCCGCCCAGTTCCGCCAGGCGCTGGTCGAGCTTGCGACCGAAGCCGCAGAACTGGTCGTAGCTGGAGTCGCCCAGGGCCAGTACCGCATAGGGCAGCTTGACGCAATCGACGTCGCCCGCGCCCTGCAGGGCCTGCCAGAACGAGGCGCCACTGTCCGGGGCGTCGCCGTCGCCGAAGGTGCTGGCAATCAGCAGTACGCTGGCGCAGCCGCGCAGTTGCGCCGGGCTGACACCTTCCATGCTGCTGAGCTCCACCTTCAGCCCTGCCTCGCGCAGGCGTTTAGCGCAGCGCTCGGCCAGCGCCTCGCCGTTGCCGGTCTGCGAGGCCCACAGCACGCGATGGCAAGGTAATCCTGCCTGTGCCTGAGGCTGGGCGAACAGCCCCGCCAGCAGACCATCGACGAACAGGCGTCGGGGCGGCGCCAGCGGTGCGTTAGCCGGCAGGCTTGGCACGCCTTCGGCCCGCGCCTGTTGCAGGCCGAGCAGGAAACCTTGCAGGTAATGCCGCTCCTCCTCGGCAAGCACCGGGGCAGGCTGTGTCTCCAGGCCCAGCAGGCGGGCGAGGGTGGCGGTCGGCATGGTGACGGGCTCCGAAGGAATGGCGACGTTCAGGTCGAGGGCCTCGATGCGTTCGCCCGCGACCCGTTCGAGGGTCACGGCGCAGTACTTGAAGGCCGGTTGCAGCGAGGTGGGGTCGACGGCGTCGCTGGTCAGCGCGTTGATCGCCAACTGCTCGCCGTACAGGTCATTCCAGTGGAACGGCGCGAAGCAGCCACCAGGCAGCACCCGGTTGCTGAGACGGGCCGGCAGCAGCGCCTGGCCACGGCGTGAACGGATTGCCACCTGGTCCTTGTCGCGGATGCCCAGGCGCCGGGCATCGTCGGGGTGGATCTCGACAAAGGGGCCGGGCTCGAGCCGGTTCAGGCTCGGGACCTTGCCGGTCTTGGTCAGGGTGTGCCACTGGTGTTGCACGCGGCCGGTGTTGAGGACAAAGGGGTAGGCGTCGTCCGGCAGCTCGGCGGGCGCCAGCCAGGGCCGCGCATGAAAACGCGCCTTGCCGCTGACGGTCGGAAAGGCCAGTGCCGCTGGCTGGCCGTGTTCGTCGTTGCGATAGCGCAGCGGGCTGCGGTCATCCTCGCGCCCCGGCGCGCAGGGCCACTGCCGGGGGCTGGCGCGCAGTCCGGCATAGTCGATGCCGCGCAGGTCGTAGCCGGTGTCCGGGTTATGGAAGTGGCGGATCTCATCGAACACCGCCTCGGCGTCGGGGTAGTCGAAGGCATGCGCGTAGCCCAGGGCACAAGCGATGCGCGCGATCAGGCGCCAGTCTTCCAGGCTTTCGCCGGGTGGCTCGACGGCGCGGGGCATCAGGGTCAGGTTGCGCTCGCTGTTGATCATCACCCCTTCACCCTCGGCCCACAGCGCCGCCGGCAGGAGAATGTCGGCGTAGCGGTTGGTCTCGGTGTCGAGGAAGGCGTCCTGGCTGATCACCAGTTGCGCCTGGTTCAGGCCGTCGATCACCTGCTGGCGGTTGGCGACGCTGGCCACCGGGTTGCTGCAGATGATCCAGCAGGCCTTCACCTCGCCGCTCTTGAGCTGTTCGAACAGCGCCACGGTGCCTTCGCCGCCCTCGCTGCGCAACGTGCCGGGCGCCAGCTGCCATTGCCGCTCGACGAAGGCGCGGTGCGCCGCCACCTGTGCCGAGCGTTGGCCCGGCAGGCCCGGCCCCATGTAGCCCATCTCGCGGCCGCCCATTGCGTTGGGCTGGCCGGTCAGCGAGAACGGCCCGCTGCCGGGGCGGCAGATGGCGCCGGTGGCCAGGTGCAGGTTGCACAGGGCATTGCTGTGCCAGGTACCGTGGATGCTCTGGTTCAGGCCCATGGTCCAGCAGCTCATCCATTCGTCGGCCTCGCCGATCAGGCGGGCGGCTGCGCGGATGTCGGCCTCGTCCAACCCGGTGATGGCCGCGACCCGCTCCGGGGTGTAGTCCGCAAGAAACGCCGGCAGGTCCTCCCAGCCCTCGGTATGGCGGGCGATGAAATCCGCGTCGGTGTGGCCGTTGGCATGCAGCAGATAGAGAAGGCCATTGAGCAACGCCAGGTCGGTGCCCGGACGCAGTTGCAGGAACAGGTCGGCCTTGTCGGCGGTGGCGCTGCGTCGGGGGTCGACGACGATCAGCCTGGCCCCGGCCTTGAGCCGGTCCAGCAGGCGCAGGAACAGGATCGGGTGGCAGTCGGCCATGTTCGCGCCGATCACCAGGAACACCTCGGCACGCTCGAAATCCTGGTAGCTGCCCGGCGGTCCGTCGGCGCCCAGCGACTGTTTGTAGCCGCTGCCGGCACTGGCCATGCACAGCCGTGAGTTGGACTCGATATGGCGGGTGCGGATGAAGCCCTTGGCCAGTTTGTTGGCCAGGTACTGGGCTTCCAGCGACATCTGCCCGGACACGTACAAGGCCACGGCATCCGCGCCATGGATGTCGATGATCGCGCGCAACCGCGCGGCGGTTTCGCTGATGGCCGTGTCCAGGCTGCGGCGCGCCGGCTGCTGGTTGCGCTGGTCGCGCACGAAGGCGTGGGCCATGCGCCCGGCCTGCAGCGGCACATGGGCACTCTGGCCCTTGGTGCACAGGCGGCCGAAGTTGCTCGGGTGCTGCTTGTCGCCACTGACCTTGACCACCTTGCCATCGCTCACGTGCATGACGATGCCGCAGCCGACCCCGCAATACGGGCACACACTGCGCACTTGGCTGTCGCTCATCGGCAATCTCCTGCTGATGAAACGACAAAGGCGCCGGCTGCCCGGCCTGCAAATGGCAAGCGGGGCAACACGGCGCCTTCGTCGTGATGGGAGGGGACCATCGGCGTTGATGGTCTCGATGCCATATGGGGCAGCAAATCCCGGGCCATGTCATCGCGGGGCAAGCCCGCTCCCACGCCCCGCAGGTGAGCACGCGTGGGCGCGGGCTTGCCCCGCGATGGGCGTGCACCGATACGGGGAGCCACGCACCAGCGGATGGCACATGCAATTGGATGAGTATATGATTCACATACGTTTTATATATGCGAGTAACTGCACCATGGGCATCGTCAAGATCTCCGACGACCTCCACGAAGACCTGCGCGTGGCCAGCGCCGCGCTGTCGCGTTCGATCAACGCCCAGGCCGAGCACTGGATCCGCATCGGCATGCTGGCCGAGCTGCACCCGCAAGCGACCTACCAGGAACTGCTGCGCCAGTTGCTGCGCCAGGAACAGGCCAACCTCAAGGAGTTGCTGCAATGAGCAAGGTCATCCTCAAGGACGCCGCCGAGCTCAAGCTGATGCGCAACGCCGGCCAACTGCTCGCCCGGGTGTTCGCCGACCTCGACGGTTTCATTCGCCCCGGGGTGACCACGATGCAGATCAACGACCGCGCCGAGGCCTTCATCGTCGAAACCCTCAAGGCCCGGCCGGCGAGCAAGGGCCAATACGGTTTCCCCTATTCGCTGAACACCTCGGTGGACCATGTGGTCTGCCATGGCATGCCCAAGGTCGACGAGGTGCTCAAGGAAGGCTCGATCGTCAACGTCGACATCACCCTGGAGCAGGGCGGCTACATTGCCGACTCGTCGAAGATGTACTGCATCGGCCAGATCGGCGACGAGGCCAGGCGCCTGGTCGACACCACCTATGCCGCCTTGTGGAAGGGCATCGAGCAGGTGCGCCCCGGCGCGACGCTCGGCGATATTGGCCATGCCATCCAGGCCCACGCCGAGGCCGCCGGCTACAGCGTGGTGCGCGAGTACTGCGGGCACGGCATCGGCCGGCAGATGCACGAGGCGCCGGAGGTGCTGCACTACGGCCAGCGCGGCCTGGGCATGCCGCTGCAAGCGGGGATGGTGTTCACCATCGAGCCGATGATCAACCAGGGCGGGCGCGGCACGCGCGGGTTGCGCGATGGCTGGACGGTGATCACCCGCGACCACAGCCTGTCGGCGCAGTGGGAACACACGGTGGCGGTGACCGAGAGCGGATTCGAGGTGCTGACGCTGCGAGAGGAAGAGCAGCGGGTTGTATGAAATTCTTCCGGCAACACGCCTTTGAACCGTCAATACTGGCCATTGGCTTCAAGCGCCGAGGATGAACAACCTTTCACCCAGGAACTTCCTGCGCGCAACCCGCTCTTATGCCGGTAGCCATTGGTCGCGGCCGCCTGCTAAGCTCGCGGCTTTACCCTGATTGCCCTCATGGCGCATGAACAAGGAAATTACATGAAACAGCATCGTTTGGCGGCCGCGGTTGCCCTGGTAGGCCTGGTCCTCGCGGGCTGCGACGCCCAGACCAGCAGCGTCGAGCTGAAGACTCCGGCACAGAAGGCCTCCTACGGTATCGGCCTGAACATGGGCAAGAGCCTGGCCCAGGAAGGCATGGACGACCTGGACTCGAAAGCCGTCGCCCAGGGCATCGAGGACGCGGTAGGCAAGAAAGAGCAGCGCATCAAGGACGAAGAGCTGGTCGAAGCCTTCACCGCCTTGCAGAAGCGCGCCGAAGAACGCCTGGCCAAGGCCAGCGAGGAAGCTGCCGCCGCCGGCAAGAAATTCCTTGAGGAAAACGCCAAGAAGCCTGGCGTGATCACCACCGCTTCGGGCCTGCAGTATGAAGTGGTCAAGAAGGCCGACGGCCCGCAACCCAAGCCGACCGACGTGGTCACCGTCCACTACGAAGGCAAGCTGACCGACGGCAAGGTCTTCGACAGCTCCGTCGAGCGCGGCAGCCCGATCGACCTGCCGGTCAGCGGCGTGATCCCGGGCTGGGTCGAAGGTCTGCAACTGATGCACGTCGGCGAGAAGTACAAGCTGTACATCCCGGCTGAGCTGGCCTATGGCGCCCAGAGCCCGAGCCCGCTGATCCCGGCCAACTCGGTCCTGGTCTTCGACCTGGAACTGATTGCCATCAAGGATCCGGCCAAGGCCGACCAGGCACCGGCCAAGTAATACCCGGCCCGTTGCAAGAAGACGCCCCGTTTCGACGGGGCGTCGTCGTTTTCAGTCCGGCTTGA
The DNA here is from genome assembly GCF_024259445.1 of Pseudomonas sp. DVZ6. NCBI lineage: Bacteria > Pseudomonadati > Pseudomonadota > Gammaproteobacteria > Pseudomonadales > Pseudomonadaceae > Pseudomonas > Pseudomonas sp. DVZ6. The sequence continues at coordinate 17,295 of NZ_JANCLM010000012.1, read as the reverse complement.
CGCGAACCGTCGGCGTCATTCACTGTCGCAAGCAGTAGCCGCGCAGACACGGGTGCCGGTGTCGCAAAACGTTTGCGCGATTGAAACGGTTGTGTAAAAAACGCCCGATTCGTACCTGGCCCTTGCCCGGCGGGCACCACGCGGCGCCAATGTCGCCCTGTTCACAAGGTTATCCACAATAAATGTGGATAACCCCTGCTCCTCTGGAGGTCCCATGAGCGCACCCTGGAATTTCGCCCGCTTCCTGCCCTTGGCCGAGCGCCTGCTCAGTCGTGGCCGGCTGCCGGCCCTGTTGTTCGCGGTGGCCCGCAAGGGGCCGAAGCTGGGCCAATTACGCGAGGACCTGCGCCTGATGCAGGCGCTGTGCCTGGCCTGGTGGCGTGGCGAGTACCGCGCCGTCAGCCCCAGGGCGCTGGTGACCATCGTTGCCGGGCTGCTGTATTTCGTCAGCCCCCTGGACGCCATCCCCGACTGGTTGCTGGGTGTCGGCCTGCTCGATGACATCGCCGTGCTGGGCTGGGTGCTCAAGACCGTGGCCGATGAGCTGGGCCGTTTCAAGGCCTGGCGCGATGCCCAGTCGCCGGAACGGCTGCGGGTGGTCGAGCGCCTGCCTGATACTCCCGAGGCCCTGCGCCTTGAGCGTCCTGGCAGCTGATTCCGCACAGACCCCCGAGGTTGGTAATATAATTGGCATAAGGGTTATGCCTACGGATTACATGCCGTAATCCAACGTCAAGGGGGTTGTATGGGTATTCAGGTCATCAGCCGGGACGGTCAGCCCGAGTACGCAGTGGTTCCCTGGGAGCAATATCAGAAGTTGCTGGCGGCCGCAGGCCAGGCGCCGGCCGTAGCTCCCGACTCAGTCAGTCACAACGAGAGCACTCAACCGAGCGCCAGCCAGTCCTCCCTGGACCAGCTGGCGTCCTTGCGTCAGGCCAAGGGCCTGGCCCCGGAGCAACTGGCACGCAGTGTCGGCATCAGCCCGGCCTACCTGGCGATGATCGAGTCCGGGGAGCGCCGCCCGGACGCTGCGATCCTGCGCAGCCTGGCCTGGCACCTGGGCGTGGCCGGCTGGAGCGAGCCGTCATGAGCCAGGTCAGGATCAGCCGTCAGCAGTGGCAGAGCCTGCTGACCGAGCTCGACCTGGCCCGCCGTCAACGCCACCTGCTCACCTACCGTGCGCTGCTCGAGCGTCTGCAATTGCCCAGCCCGGCCATGCAGACCCTGACGGCGGCCCTCGAGTACCTGGCGACGCTCGACGCCCGCGCCGAGCAGCCGCTGCGCAGCTCGCTGGTGATCAGCCAGGGGGCCAGTCGCCTGCCACGCACCGGGTTCTTCGAGTGCGTCGAGCGCCTGGGGCGGTTTTCCGGACCGGTGGATGGCATGGAGGCGGCATCCTGGCATGCCTCGGAAGTGGTGCGGGTGTTCGAGTATCGCTACCCGGAAGAAGCCTGAAATCGGGGCTGTAGGCTGGATTGCGGGAGCCGGCTTGTCGGCGAAAGGACCGCATAGCGGTCCCCTGGTTTAACTCAGCACAGTCGTATCGATCAGGCTCAGGCCTGAGCCACCGCCATCCTTGGCCTGGCGCTTGGCCTGGGAGGCGAGTTCGGCCAGTTGACCGGCATCCAGCCCGTCGCTGCTGTCGGGCTCCAGCCAGACCACGCCGATCGACAGTGACAGCAAGGCGAACGTCTCCCGCTGCCCCTGACGGTTGTGGGCGATGAGGCAGCCGGCCTCCAGGTGTTCGCTACGGTAGAAGCGCCGGCATTGCCGGCCAAAAGCCTCCAGCAGTAATTGCAGGCGCTCGCGCCAGTCCGTCGAACCCAGCACCAGCATGAAGTCGTCGCCGCCGATATGGCCGACGAAATCCCGGCTCGGATCGACGCAATCGTTCAGGCACTGGGCCAGGCACAACAGCACTTCATCGCCTCGGGCGTAGCCATAGATATCGTTGAAGGGCTTGAAACTGTCGATGTCCACGTAACACACAGCCGCCTTGCGCCGCTGCAACAGCAGGCGTGCCAGGCACTGCTGGATCGGCACGTTGCCCGGCAGCAGGGTGAGCGGATTGGCGTGCCTTGCCTGCTGGATCTTCTGCTCGGTGATCAGCTTGAGCACGTCGATCACCCGCCCAAGCCCCAGGTAACGCCCATTCTGGGTGATGATGAAGTCTTCCTCGATACGCTGGCGCGCACGGCTGGTAAGCAGGCGGCTGACCTGCTGCAGCGACTGGCCGCGCTCGACGGCGAGAAAATCCTGGCTCATCAGGCGGCTGATCGGCTTGCGCGCGAACAGGTCGGTGCCGAAAGGCTGGAGCAGGACGTCGGCGAGCGAGTGGCGGTGGACGATGCCACAGGGGCGACCTTGCTCGTCCAGCACGGCGAGGGAGTTGAGGTTGGCCTGTCGACGGAAAGCGTCGAGCACCTGCTGCGTGGCGGTGTCGAGGGTGACCGAGGGTTGCTGGATAAGCAGGGCGCTGAGGTCGCGGCTGTCCTCGCACAGCGCAACGCCCGAGCCTGTCACTGGGGGCGGCAGGCCGAGGCTGTCGCCTGCTGGAAACTCCTGAGGGCGGCCGAGCAGGTAGCCCTGGACCAGGGTCACCCCCATGTCGCCCAGCACTGCCAGCTCCTCGGCCAGTTCGATGCCCTCGGCGATCACCTGGGCGCGGGAGGCACGGGCGATCTGCAGGATGGAGCCGACGAACTCGCGCTTGAGCGGGTCCTGGTGGATGCCATCGATGAAATGACGGTCGATCTTCACATAGTCCGGGCGCAGCTCCGACCACAGGCGCAGGCTCGAGTAACCGGCGCCCAGGTCGTCCAGGGCAATGGAGAAACCCATGTCGCGGTAGTGGTGCAGGGCGTTGTACAGCAGCTGGAAGTCTTCGGTAGGCGTCTGCTCGGTCAGCTCGATGACTACTCGGCTGGGTGCCAGGCCGACCTGTTCGAGCATTTTCAGGGTGCGCCCGGACGGGTAGTCGGGCTCGACCAGGGACTCGGGCGAGACGTTGAGGAACAACAGGCCCGGAAGGTTCAGCTCGCTGAAACGGCGGCAGGCGGTTTCCCGGCACAGCACCTCCAGTTCGGCGAGGCGGCCGGCCTGGCGGGCGATGGCGAAGAGGTTCAGCGGCGAGTGCAGTGGGCTGTTGGACGGGCCGCGGCTCAGGGCCTCATAGCCGAGGATACGCCTTTCAGAGAGGCAGACGATGGGTTGGAACAGACAGTGGACGCTGCGTTGAGCCAGGATGGCGCTCAATGCGCTGAGCTGTTCGGTGACGGTCATGGACTGCTTCCTGAAGTGAAAAAGGCCGGACGCTTGCACGTCCGGCCCTTACATTTCACGACAGTCCGGTGACTGTTTGATGACAGGTCACATTATTTCGCCATCATTTCAGTGCTTGGCCACCGACGTGCTGAGGCCCAGATAGTCGAGCAGGATGCGACCGGTCTCGGACAGGTAGGCATCGTCCTCTGGCTTGGTGTCGTCCGGCTCGGCAGGCAGGGCGTCCTCGTCTTCCTTTTTAAGTTCCTTGAGCGGCTCTTCACCCTTGGCCTTGCGGCGGATGTTCTCCAGTGCCAGCTGCTTGGCCTCGATCTCGTCGTGGCGGGCGCGACGCTGTTGCTCGTTGAGGCTGACGGTCTTCTCGTTCATCAGCTTCTGGGTCAGCGCCAGGCGGTCGCGAATGTAGACGAACTCGGCGTCCTTGTCGCTGCGCGCCTCATGCTGCGCCTTGAGCTGGGCCAGGAACGGCTTGAACGGATCGAAGGCCGGCTTGACCACCGGGCGGATGGTGTCCCACGGCATGGCCTCAGGCAGCGCGCTTTCGCCGATTTCCTTGGTGTCGATGATCGACGGATAGGCGATGTCCGGCAGCACGCCCTGGTGCTGGGTGCTCTGCCCGGAAACCCGGTAGAACTTGGCCAGGGTCAGCTTGAGCTCACCATGGTTGAGTGGCTGGATAGTCTGCACGGTACCCTTGCCGAAGGTCTGGCCGCCGATGATCAGCGCGCGGTGGTAGTCCTGCATGGCACCGGCGAAGATCTCCGAGGCCGAGGCCGACAGGCGGTTTACCAGCAGCGCCAGCGGGCCTTTGTAGAAGGCGCCCGGGTTCTCGTCCTCGAGCACGTCGACACGGCCGTCGGCGTTGCGCACCAGTACGGTCGGGCCCTTCTCGATGAACAGGCTGGTCAGCTCGGTGGCTTCCTGCAGCGAGCCGCCACCGTTGTTGCGCAGGTCGATGACCACGCCGTCGACTTTTTCCTTCTGCAGCTCGGTGAGCAGCTTTTTCACGTCGCGGGTGGTGCTCTTGTAGTCCGGATCGCCTGCGCGATAGGCCTTGAAGTCCAGGTAGAAGGCCGGGATTTCGATGATCCCCAGCTTGTAGTCACGCCCGTCCTGCTTGAGCTTGAGCACCGACTTCTTCGCCGCCTGCTCCTCGAGCTTGACCGCTTCGCGGGTGATCGAGACGATCTTGCTGGTCTGGTCGTTCGGCGCGTTGCTGGCCGGAATGACCTCCAGGCGCACCACCGAGCCTTTCGGGCCGCGGATCAGCTTGACCACCTCGTCCAGGCGCCAGCCGACCACGTCGACCATTTCCTTGTTGCCCTGGGCCACGCCGATGATCTTGTCTGCCGGGGCGACCTGCTTGGTCTTGGCGGCAGGGCCTGCCGGCACCAGGCGCACGATCTTGACCTGGTCGTTGTCGCTCTGCAGCACCGCGCCGATGCCTTCGAGCGACAGGCTCATGTTGATGTCGAAGTTCTCGGCGTTGTCCGGCGACAGGTAGTTGGTGTGCGGGTCGTAGGACTGGGCAAAGGTGTTGATGTAGGCCTGGAAGATATCTTCCGCACGGGTCTGGTCCAGGCGCGCCAGCTGGTTCTTGTAACGCTTGATCAGGGTTTCCTGGATCTGCTTGAGCTCCTTGCCGGAGATCTTCTGGCGCAGCACCTCGTCTTTCACGCGCTTGCGCCACAGGTCGTCGAGCTCGGCCTGGTTCTTCATCCAGGGCGCGTCCTTGCGGTCGACCAGCAGGTCTTCCTTGGCGCTGAAGTCGATCTTGTCGACGCCTTTGTTCAGCTCGCCCAGGGCATAGTCCAGGCGCTGCTTCACGCGGTCCAGGTAGCGCTTGTAGATGGTGAAGCCGGGTTCGAGGTTGCCGCTTTTGAGGAAGTCGTCGAACTGGGTCTTCCACTTGTCGAATTCGGCGATGTCGGCCGCGGTGAAGTAGCTGCGCGACGGGTCGAGCAGCTTGATGTAGCTGTCGTAGATGATGACCGAACGGGCGTCGTCGAGCGGCGGCTTGCTGTAGTGGTGGCGCTTGAGCAGCTCGACGATGTTGAGGCTGGCCACGACCTCGTCGCGGTCCGGCTGCAGGCTGTCCCACTTGTTGGCGGCGGCCGCATTGCCACCGAGCGTGAGGCTGCCCAGGCCGATCATGAGGGCGAGGGCGGTGCTGGGGAGGAAATGCTTCATGCTGATTCGACGTGGAGGCAATTGATCACGCATAGTAGGCCGTCTTTTCCGTTCGCCGGTTCCATCGGAGCCGGACGCATACTGCAAAAAGCCTGGGACGTGCTTATCCCAGGCTCAGTCATATGATTCAACTATGGAGGCACTGTGAAGGCATTGCAAGGCGTTGACGGACATGTGGCGTGGGTCGAGGCCGAGCGCCCGGCCTGCGATGCCGGGCAGGTGCGCATCCGAGTGGCCGCCGCCGGGCTGAACCGCGCCGACTTGCTGCAGCGGGCCGGACTGTACCCGCCACCGCCTGGCGCCAGTCCATATATGGGCCTGGAGTGCTCAGGGATCGTCGAGGAGGTCGGGGCTGGCGCCGATTGGCGCGTGGGCGACCGGGTCTGCGCGCTGCTGGCTGGCGGCGGCATGGCCGAGGAAGTCGTGGTCGACGCCCGGCACGTGCTGCCGGTGCCTGAAGGCCTGAGCCTGCACAAGGCAGCGGCGGTGCCCGAGGTGTATGCCACGGCCTGGCTGAACATCTTCCAGCTGGGCGCGTTGAAAGCCGGCGAGAAGGTGCTGGTGCATGCCGGTGCCAGTGGTGTGGGCTCCGCGGCCATCCAGTTGTGCAAGGCGTTCGGCAACCCGGTGTGGGTCAGTGTCGGTTCGCCGGAGCGCCTGGCCTATTGTCAGTCCCTCGGCGCCGCCGGCGGCGTGGTGCGCAATGACAACCTCGACGATCTGGAGCAGCTCGGGCCGTTCGACGTGATCCTCGACCCGGTGGGCGCCAGCTATGGCCCGCTCAACCTCAAGCTGTTGGCCCGTGACGGGCGCTGGGTGATCATTGGCCTGATGGGCGGGCGCAAGGTCGAGCTGGACCTGGCGCTGGTGCTGGGCAAGCGCCTGGAAATCACCGGTTCGACCTTGCGCAACCGCGATGATGTATTCAAGGCAGAGTTGTTGCGCGAGCTGCGTCAGCAGGTGTGGCCGCTGTTCGCCGAGGGGCGCCTGTCGCCACAGCTGGTCGACACCTACCCGGTGGCATTCGCCGAGGCCGCCTACGCGGAGCTGGCGAGCAACCAGGTGTCCGGCAAGCTGGTGCTGGTGATCGACCCTACACTTGTGTGATCTGGCGCATGCCCCTGTAGGAGCGGCCTTGTGCCGCGAAAGGGCTGCGAAGCAGCCCCGGCGGTTGATGCGTCAATCGATCAACCCTGGGGCCGCTTCGCGACCCTTTCGCGGCACAAGGCCGCTCCTACAGGGATCGCGCAGACTGCCTACGGCACCAGGATGGTGTCCCGGGCCTCGGGCAGCATCCCCGGGTAGTCCAGGGTGTAGTGCAGGCCCCGGCTTTCCTTGCGCTGCATGGCCGAGCGGATCATCAGCTCGGCCACCTGCGCCAGGTTGCGCAGTTCGATCAGGTCGCGGCTGACCTTGTAGTTGCTGTAGAACTCGTCGATCTCGTCCAGCAGCATGCGCACCCGGTGCTCGGCGCGCTGCAGGCGCTTGCTGGTGCGCACGATGCCGACATAGTCCCACATGAACCGCCGCAGCTCGTCCCAGTTGTGGGCGATGATCACGTCCTCGTCCGAGTCGGTCACCTGGCTTGCGTCCCAGCAGGGCAGGGCGCGGGGCATGGCCACCTGCTCCAGGCGCGCCTCGATGTCGGCGGCGGCGGCGCGACCATAGACGAAACATTCGAGCAGCGAGTTGCTGGCCATGCGGTTGGCGCCGTGCAGGCCGGTGAAGCTGGTCTCGCCGATGGCGTACAGGCCGGGCACGTCGGTGTGGCCGTGCTCGTCGATCATCACCCCGCCACAGGTGTAGTGGGCCGCAGGCACCACCGGGATCGGCTGGCGGGTGATGTCGATGCCGAAGGTCAGGCAGCGCTCGTAGACCGTCGGGAAGTGGCTGGTGATGAAATCGGCCGGCTTGTGGCTGATGTCCAGGTAGACGCAGTCCACCCCCAGGCGCTTCATCTCGTGGTCGATGGCGCGGGCGACGATGTCTCGTGGCGCCAGCTCCTCGCGCGGATCGAAGCGCGGCATGAAGCGCTCGCCGTTGGGCAGGCGCAGCAGGGCACCCTCGCCGCGCAGGGCCTCGGTGATCAGGAAACTCTTGGCCTGTGGGTGGTACAGGCAGGTCGGGTGGAACTGGTTGAACTCCAGGTTCGCCACCCGGCAACCGGCGCGCCAGGCCATGGCGATGCCGTCGCCGCAGGCGCCGTCGGGGTTGCTGGTATACAGGTAGACCTTGGCCGCGCCGCCGGTGGCCAGTACGGTGAAGCGCGCGCCGAAGGTGTCCACCTCGCCGCTGTTGCGGTCCAGTACGTAGGCGCCCAGGCAGCGGTCGCCGTCCAGGCCCAGGCGGCGCTCGGTGATCAGGTCGACGGCCACGCGTTGTTCGAGCAGTTCGATGTTCGCGCGTTGCCGAGCCTGTTCCAACAGGGTGGTGAAGATCGCGGCGCCCGTGGCATCGGCGGCATGGATGATGCGCCGGTGGCTGTGGCCGCCCTCGCGGGTCAGGTGGAATTCGAAGCCGCCGTCGTCGACGCTGTAGTGTTCGTCGCGGGTGAACGGCACGCCTTGCTCGATCAGCCACTGGATGGCCTCGCGGCTGTGCTCGACGGTGAAGCGCACGGCGTCCTCGTGGCACAGCCCACCACCGGCGTTGAGGGTGTCCTCGACATGGGACTGCACGGTGTCGGTGTCGTCGAGCACCGCGGCGACGCCGCCCTGGGCCCAGAAGGTCGAGCCGTTGGCCAGGTCGCCCTTGCTCAGCACGGCGATGCGCAGGTGGCGCGGAAGGTTCAGTGCCAAGCTGAGACCGGCGGCACCGCTGCCGATCACCAGGACATCATGTTGGAATTGTTGGCTCATGTCGGGACACTAGTAATCTTTGGAAGGGGCACGGCACAATAGTCGAGCGCAGATGGCACTGTGAAACTATCGTGAAACCTGGCCGGGATGCCTTTATAGCAGCCCCGGGCGCCTGATTTCCAATGGCGCATACGGGTGGATGGCGATCTTTATGGGAACTTTCCGATACCCCTGGAAATCCTATGAAGGCTGCCCGTACGCCACAGATCGCCGCGGCGACGCAAGGCGGCAGCTCTATCTTGGGCTGGCACCTGCGTAATGAAACCAGATTATCGACGCAGCCGGCCGTGACCGCGCTGCGTCTTTCGTGCGAGCCGACCAAGGGCCGCAGGAAACTTGCTTGGAGGGGAGAACTTTTGCGCAAAGCCCGAGTCTATGGTTGCAAGCCTGAACGATGGCTGTTGCAGCGCTCCTTCGAGATCACTGAGGAGTGTTCATGCTAACCCAGGAAGAGGATCAGCAGCTTGTCGAGCGCGTGCAGCGTGGCGACAGGCGAGCTTTCGATCTGTTGGTGCTGAAGTATCAGCACAAGATTCTCGGGTTGATCGTGCGTTTTGTACACGACACCCATGAGGCGCAGGACGTGGCGCAGGAAGCCTTCATCAAGGCATACCGGGCGCTTGGGAATTTTCGCGGTGACAGTGCTTTTTATACCTGGCTGTACCGCATCGCCATCAACACGGCGAAGAACTACCTGGTGTCCCGCGGTAGACGGCCACCAGACAGCGATGTGAGCTCCGAGGATGCGGAGTTTTACGACGGCGATCATGGTCTCAAGGATCTCGAGTCCCCAGAGCGCGCGTTGTTGCGGGATGAAATCGAAGGCACTGTCCATCGCACCATCCAGCAACTGCCGGAAGACCTGCGTACAGCATTGACGCTGCGCGAGTTCGATGGACTGAGTTACGAGGACATTGCCAGCGTCATGCAATGTCCAGTGGGTACCGTGCGCTCTCGAATCTTCCGCGCTCGGGAGGCCATAGACAAAGCCCTGCAACCTTTGTTGCAGGAAACCTGAGACAGCGGCGACAGCCAAGAGAGGAACCGCCATGAGTCGTGAAGCTTTGCAGGAATCGCTGTCCGCGGTGATGGATAACGAAGCGGACGAACTGGAACTGCGTCGCGTGCTGAACGCCGTCGACGATGCCGAAACCCGTGCCACCTGGTCGCGTTACCAGGTTGCCCGCGCAGCCATGCACAAGGAGCTGCTGCTGCCCAAGCTGGACATCGCCTCGGCGGTTTCCGCGGCGCTGGCCGACGAGGCCGTGCCGGCCAAGGTCAAGCAGGGCCCGTGGCGCAGCATCGGCCGCCTGGCCGTGGCCGCTTCGGTGACCGTTGCCGTACTGGCCGGCGTGCGTTTCTACAACCAGGACGAGATCACTGGTGCCGAGCTGGCCGCCCAGCAGCCTGCCCAGCAGGGCCTGAGCATGCCACAGGCGCAAGGCCCAGCCGTATTGGCAGGCTATAGTGAAGGCAACGAGCAACCGACCGGGCCGATGGCCAACGGTGTGCTGCAGAACCAGGCCGGCTGGGATCAACGTCTGCCGGGTTACCTGCGCCAGCACGCCCAGGAGTCCGCGCTGAAGGGCAACGAGACCGCGCTGCCTTACGCCCGCGCCGCCAGCCTGGAAAACCGCTAAGTTAAGGAGGATCATGCGCGCGCTACCTCTCCTGTCGCTGCTGCTTGGCAGCAGCCTGACGGTGCAGGCCCTGGCCGCCAACTCCTCGCCCGAGGCGAGTGAGTGGCTGAACAAGCTGGCACGGGCCGAGCAGCAGCAGAGTTACCAGGGATCCTTCGTCTACGAACGCAACGGCAGCTTCTCATCCCACGATATCTGGCATCGCGTCCAGGACGGCAAGGTCAGCGAGCGGCTGCTGCAGCTCGACGGCTCGGCCCAGGAAATCGTGCGGGTCGATGGCAAGGTGCAGTGCGTCAGCGGCAACCTGGCCAGCAGCGTGGGCACACCGCCGGACAGCGCCCCGCGGGTGCTTGATCCCCTGAAACTGATGAGCTGGTACGACCTGAGCGTGGCAGGCAAATCACGCGTCGCCGGGCGCGACGCGGTGATTGTCGCGCTCACCCCGCGTGACCAGCATCGCTATGCCTTCGAATTGCACCTGGACCGCCGCACCGGCCTGCCCCTGCGCTCGTTGATGCTCAACGACAAGGGTCAGTTGCTCGAGCGCTTCCAGATGACCCGTCTGGACACCGACAATTTGCCGACCGATGCCGAACTGGGGGCCAGCGCGAGCTGCAAACCGGTCGAGCGCAAGGCTGCCGGCACCGCCGAAACCGTCGCCGGATGGCGTTCGGACTGGCTGCCGCCGGGCTTCGAGCTGGTCAACAGCTCGGTACGTCGCGATCCTGAACGCAAGAGCACCGTCAGCAGCCTCATGTATGACGACGGCCTCGCTCGTTTCTCGGTGTTCCTCGAGCCGATCGGCAACGAGGCCGGTATCGATACCCGTGCCCAGCTCGGTCCCACCGTCGCGGTGTCGCGGCGCCTGACCACGCCCAAGGGCAAGGTAATGGTCACCGTGGTCGGCGAGATCCCGCTGGGGACCGCTGAACGTGTCGCCCTGTCGATGCGGGCCCAGGATGCCCAGGCGCGTCAATGACGGCGCGCCTTCTGACAGCTCTTGTTACACAGAGCTGACATGAAATTAAGGCATTGTCATTTGCAATCCTGCCGCAAATTTTCTATAGGTCAGGCTTCTCGGAGTCTGGCCTTTCCTGCGTCTGCGGGAACCTTACTGCTAACTACGCTCGTTGTGACGGGAGCCGTATGTCAATACCACGCTTGAAAACCTACCTATCGATGTTCGCCGCCGTGCTCATGCTCGGCCAGGTGCTCAGCGCCCAGGCCGAAGAGTCCCTGCCGGACTTCACCACCCTGGTCGAGCAGGCCTCGCCGGCGGTGGTCAACATCAGTACCAAGCAGAAACTGCCGGACCGCCGCGTCGCCGCCGGGCAGATGCCGGACCTAGAAGGCCTGCCGCCGATGTTCCGCGAGTTCTTCGAGCGCAACATGCCGCAGCAGCCGCGCTCGCCCCGTGGCGATCGCCAGCGCGAAGCGCAGTCGCTGGGCTCGGGCTTTATTATCTCCAGCGACGGCTATGTGCTGACCAACAACCACGTGGTGGCCGACGCCGACGAGATCATCGTCCGCCTGTCGGACCGCAGCGAACTGCAGGCCAAGCTGGTAGGCACCGACCCGCGCACCGATGTGGCCCTGCTCAAGGTCGAAGGCAAGAACCTGCCGATCGTCAAGCTGGGCGACTCGGAGAAGCTCAAGGTCGGTGAGTGGGTGCTGGCCATCGGCTCGCCGTTCGGCTTCGACCATTCGGTGACCAAAGGTATCGTCAGCGCCAAGGGCCGTACGCTGCCCAACGACACCTATGTACCGTTCATCCAGACTGACGTGGCCATCAACCCGGGCAACTCCGGTGGCCCGCTGTTCAACATGAAGGGCGAGGTGGTGGGCATCAACTCGCAGATCTTCACCCGTTCCGGCGGCTTCATGGGCCTGTCGTTCGCCATCCCGATCGACGTGGCGATCGATGTGTCGAACCAGCTGAAGAAAGATGGCAAGGTCAGCCGCGGCTGGCTGGGCGTGGTGATCCAGGAGGTCAACAAGGACCTCGCTGAGTCCTTCGGCCTGGACAAGCCGGCCGGCGCCCTGGTGGCCCAGGTCCTGGAAAACGGCCCGGCAGCCAAGGGCGGCCTGCAGGTGGGCGACGTGATCCTGAGCATGAATGGCCAGCCGATCGTCATGTCCGCCGACCTGCCGCACCTGGTCGGCAGCCTCAAGGACGGCGAGAAGGCCAAGCTGGAGATTATCCGCAACGGCAAGCGTCAGAATCTGGATGTCACCATCGGCGCGTTGCCTGAGGATGACGCCGACATCGGTCTGGGCGCCGGTGCCGATGGCAGCGCCGAGCGCAGCAGCAACCGTCTGGGCGTATCCGTGTCCGATCTGACTGCCGAGCAGAAGAAGTCGCTGGAACTCAAGGGCGGCGTGGTCATCAAGGAAGTCCAGGATGGTCCGGCGGCCATGATCGGCCTGCGTCCGGGTGATGTCATCAGCCACCTGAACAACCAGGCCATCGCCTCGGCCAAGCAGTTCACCGAGATCGCCAAGGAGCTGCCGAAGAACCGTTCGGTGTCCATGCGTGTGCTGCGTCAGGGGCGTGCCAGCTTCATCACCTTCAAGCTGGCTGAATAAGCGGGTTGAACAGTAGGGAAAGGGCAGCTTCGGCTGCCTTTTTTCATGAAATTTCACAATTCTCTGTAGGAGCGGCCTTGTGCCGCGATCGGGCGCGCAGCGGCCGCAGAGGCACTGTCACCGCTCGCCAGGTGCAGCGCATGCTGGATATTGCGGCCGCTGCGCGCCCGATCGCGGCACAAGGCCGCTCCTACAGTGCGTAAGTGCACCCGATAGAGGAATCTCCCATATCCCTCCGGCTTGAGGTACAATTCCCGGCTATTTTTCGGCGGGCGTCCGGCTCGCAGCCTTTTCGAGTGTTGACCTGTGAGTGATTTGAGTCATATCCGCAATTTCTCCATCATCGCCCACATCGACCATGGCAAGTCGACGCTGGCCGACCGTTTCATCCAGATGTGCGGTGGCCTGACTGCGCGCGAAATGGAAGCTCAGGTTCTCGACTCCATGGATCTCGAGCGCGAGCGCGGTATCACCATCAAAGCCCACAGCGTCACGCTGCACTACAAGGCCCAGGATGGTAAGACCTACCAGCTGAACTTCATCGATACCCCCGGCCACGTCGACTTCACCTATGAAGTCTCGCGCTCGCTGGCGGCGTGCGAGGGTGCGCTGCTGGTGGTCGATGCCGGTCAAGGTGTCGAGGCCCAGTCCGTGGCCAACTGCTACACCGCCATCGAGCAGGGCCTGGAAGTCATGCCCGTGCTGAACAAGATGGACCTGCCCCAGGCCGACCCGGACCGCGTCAAGGACGAGATCGAGAAGATCATCGGCATCGACGCCACCGATGCCGTGGCCTGTAGCGCCAAGAGCGGCATGGGCGTCGACGAGGTACTCGAGCGCCTGGTGCAGACCATCCCCGCGCCGGAGGGCGAGATCGATGCGCCGCTGCAGGCACTGATCATCGACTCCTGGTTCGACAACTACCTGGGCGTGGTCTCGCTGGTGCGCGTGCGCCAGGGCCGCGTCAAGAAGGGCGACAAGATCCTGGTCAAGTCCACCGGCAAGGTGCACCTGGTCGACAGCGTCGGCGTGTTCACCCCGAAACACACCCAGACTGCCGATCTGAAAGCCGGTGAAGTGGGCTTCATCATCGCCAGCATCAAGGACATTCACGGCGCGCCGGTGGGCGACACCCTGACCCTGTCCAACACGCCTGAAGTCGAAGTGCTGCCAGGCTTCAAGAAGATCCAGCCGCAGGTCTACGCCGGCCTGTTCCCGGTCAGTTCCGACGACTTCGAGGACTTCCGCGACGCCCTGCAGAAGCTGACCCTGAACGACTCGTCGTTGCAGTACATGCCGGAAAGCTCCGACGCCCTGGGCTTCGGCTTCCGTTGCGGCTTCCTCGGCATGCTGCACATGGAGATCATCCAGGAGCGCCTGGAGCGCGAATACGACCTGGACCTGATCACCACCGCGCCGAGCGTGATCTACGAGCTGGAGCTCAAGACCGGCGAGACCATCACCGTCGACAACCCATCGAAGCTGCCGGACGTCTCGGCGGTCAACGACTTCCGTGAGCCGATCGTCACCGCGACCATCCTGGTGCCACAGGAGCACCTGGGCAACGTCATCACCCTGTGCATCGAGAAGCGTGGCGTGCAGCGCGACATGCAGTTCCTCGGCAGCCAGGTGCAGGTGCGCTACGACCTGCCGATGAACGAAGTGGTGCTGGACTTCTTCGACCGCCTGAAGTCGACCAGCCGCGGTTACGCCTCGTTGGACTACCATTTCGACCGTTACCAGTCGGCCAACCTGGTCAAGCTGGACGTGTTGATCAACGGCGACAAGGTCGATGCCCTGGCCCTGATCGTGCACCGCGACAATGCCGCCTACAAAGGCCGCGCATTGACCGAAAAGATGAAGGAACTGATCCCTCGGCAGATGTTCGATGTGGCGATCCAGGCAGCCATTGGCGGCCAGATCATCGCGCGGACAACCGTCAAGGCGCTCAGAAAGAACGTACTGGCCAAGTGCTACGGTGGTGACGTCAGCCGTAAGAAGAAGCTGCTGGAGAAGCAGAAGGCCGGTAAGAAACGCATGAAGCAGGTGGGTAACGTGGAAATTCCACAGGAAGCCTTCCTTGCCGTGCTCAGGTTGGATAGCTAGGTCCTATGTCGCTAAATTTCCCGCTGTTGCTCGTCATCGCCGTCGCCGTCTGCGGTCTGTTGGGTCTGATCGACCTGCTGTTCCTGGCCCCGCGCCGGCGGGCGGCGATCGCCAACTACCAGGGCAGCGTCAGCCAGCCCGAAATGGCCGTGGTCGAACGCCTGAACAAGGAGCCCTTGCTGGTCGAGTACGGCAAGTCGTTCTTCCCGGTGCTGTTCATCGTGCTGGTGCTGCGTTCGTTCCTGGTCGAGCCGTTCCAGATCCCGTCGGGGTCGATGAAGCCGACGCTGGAAGTGGGCGACTTCATCCTGGTGAACAAGTTCTCCTACGGCATTCGCCTGCCGGTGATCGACAAGAAGGTCATCGAGGTGGGCGATCCGCAGCGCGGGGATGTGATGGTGTTCCGCTACCCAAGCGACCCCAACGTCAACTACATCAAGCGTGTGGTCGGACTGCCGGGCGACGTGGTGCGCTACACCAGCGACAAGCGACTGTTCGTCAACGGCCAGTCGATCGCCGAGCAACTGGTCGGCAGCGAGCCGGGTACCCTGGGCAGCGCCGAGCTGTACAAGGAAAAGCTCGGTGAAGCCGAGCACCTGATCCGCAAGGAAATGACCCGCTACCGCATGCCGCCGGACCAGCAATGGACCGTGCCGGCCGGTCATTACTTCATGATGGGCGACAACCGCGACAACTCCAACGACAGCCGCTTCTGGGATGACCCGAATATTCCCAAGGAGCTGCACGGCATGGTTCCTGACCGGAACATCGTCGGCAAGGCGTTCGCGGTGTGGATGAGCTGGCCGGAGCCGAAACTCAGCCACTTCCCGAACCTGTCGCGGGTCGGGCTGATCCATTGAGTAACGACGGCGCTGTCCACGGACAGCGCCGATTGCATTTCTGACATAGGCTGTGTTCTCAGGGAGCGAGAGCTTTCGCCGTTTCCGGCGACAGACCGCAGTCAAACCGTCTTTCAGGATGTTGATTTGAACAACGCGTTGAACATTGCACGGGTGGCCCCATGAGCGCTTCCCTGGCCCGCCTGGAGCGCAAGCTCGGCTACACCTTCAAGAACCAGGACCAGATGCTGCTGGCCCTGACCCATCGCAGCTATGCCGGGCGCAATAACGAGCGCCTGGAATTCCTTGGCGATGCCATCCTCAACTTCGTGGTCGGCGAGGCGCTGTTCGAGCGCTTCCCGCAGGCCCGCGAAGGCCAGCTGTCGCGCCTGCGTGCACGCCTGGTCAAGGGCGAGACCCTGGCCCGTCTGGCCCGTGGCTTCGACCTGGGCGAGTACCTGCGCCTAGGCTCGGGCGAACTCAAGAGCGGTGGCTTTCGTCGCGAGTCGATCCTCGCCGACGCCCTCGAGGCCCTGATCGGCGCCATCTACCAGGACGCCGACATGCAGACCGCCCGCGAGCGTATCCTGGCCTGGCTGACCGATGAGTTCGACGGGCTGACCCTGGTCGACACCAACAAGGACCCCAAGACCCGCCTGCAGGAGTTCCTGCAGTCGCGTGCCTGCGAGCTGCCACGCTACGAAGTGGTGGACATCCAGGGCGAACCGCACTGCCGGACCTTCTTCGTCGAATGCGAAGTGGTCCTGCTGAACAAGAAAAGCCGCGGCCAGGGCGTGAGCCGGCGTATCGCCGAGCAGGTCGCCGCTGCCGCCGCATTGATCGCCCTGGGCGTGGAGAATGGCAATGACTGAGAACACTTCGACCCGCTGCGGCTATGTCGCCATTGTCGGTCGCCCCAACGTGGGCAAGTCCACGCTGCTCAACCACATCCTCGGGCAGAAGCTGGCGATTACCTCGCGCAAGCCGCAGACCACCCGCCACAACATGCTCGGTATCAAGACCGAGGGTGACGTGCAGGCGATCTATGTCGATACCCCCGGCATGCACAAGGCCAACGACAAGGCGCTCAACCGCTACATGAACCGCAACGCCTCGGCGGCCCTCAAGGACGTCGACGTGGTGATCTTCGTGGTCGACCGTACCAAGTGGACCGACGAGGACCAGCTTGTGCTGGAGAGGGTGCAGTACGTCACCGGCCCGTTGATCATTGCGGTCAACAAGACCGACCGCATGGAAGAGAAGTCCGAGCTGATCCCGCATCTGCAATGGCTGCAGGAACAACTGCCGAACGCCGAAGTGATGCCGATCTCCGCGCAGCAGGGGCACAACCTCGAAGCGCTGGAAGCCCAGATCGCCAAGCACCTGCCGGAGAACGAACACTTCTTCCCGGAAGACCAGATCACCGACCGCAGCAGCCGCTTCCTCGCCGCCGAACTGGTGCGCGAGAAGATCATGCGCCAGCTGGGCGCGGAGCTGCCGTACCAGATCACCGTGGAAATCGAGGAGTTCAAGCAGCAGGGCCATGTGCTGCATATCCATGCGCTGATCCTGGTCGAGCGTGACGGGCAGAAGAAGATCATCATTGGCGACAAGGGCGAGCGTATCAAACGCATCGGTTCCGAGGCGCGCAAGGACATGGAAGTGCTGTTCGACTCCAAGGTCATGCTCAACCTGTGGGTCAAGGTCAAGGGTGGCTGGTCCGACGACGAGCGCGCCCTGCGGTCGCTGGGTTACGGCGACCTGTAAAGCCTGTACCCCCTCTGTAGGAGCGGC